>JANGEZ010000063.1:0-4019 GCA_031838355.1 Candidatus Methylomirabilis sp. bin48
ACCATGGCATACGAGGATCTGCGGGCCTTTATTGCGGCGCTGGAGCAGCGGGGACTGCTGAAGCGGATTAAGACCCAGGTCGATCCGATTCTCGAGATCACTGAGATCACCGATCGAGTCAGCAAGCGGCTCGGACCGGCCCTGCTCTTCGAGCGGGTCAAGGATTCCTCGATGCCGCTCCTGATCAATGCCTTCGGCTCTGAGGCGCATCTCTGTCTGGCGTTGCAGCGTGCCTCGCTGGACGATCTGGCCAGTGAGCTGGACAGCGTCACCGAGATCAAGCCCCCGGAAGGGTTCTTCGAGAAGCTCCGAATGTTGCCCAAGCTCGCCGAGATGGCCCGCTACCTGCCCAAACGGGTGAAGGATGGCCCGTGCAAGGAGGTACGCATCACGAACGAGCCCTCGTTCGACCTGTTGCCGACCCTCAAGTGCTGGCCGCTGGATGGCGGCCGGTTCGTGACAATGCCTTTGGTCTTCACCAAAGACCCCGAAACCGGCACGCGCAATTGCGGCATGTATCGAATGCAGATCTTCGACGAACGAACAGCCGGGATGCACTGGCACATCCATCACGGCGGGGCCAGACACTACGAGAAAAACCGGCGACTGGGTCGTCGTACCGAGGTTGCCGTTGCCCTGGGGCCTGATCCGGCCACCACCCTGTCGGCCGTCATCCCGGCACCCGACGGGATTGACGAGATGCTGATCGCCGGCTTCCTGCGGAAGCAGGCCGTCGAGCTGACTCAGTGCGAGACCGTCGATCTGGAGGTTCCGGCCAACGCCGAAATCGTATTGGAAGGGTATGTCGAACCGGATGAGCTGCGCCTGGAGGGGCCCTTCGGTGACCACACCGGCTTTTACTCCCTTGCTGACCACTATCCCGTCTTTCACCTGACGGCCATCACCCACCGCCGGGATCCGATCTACCAGACCACCATCGTCGGCCGCCCACCGATGGAGGACTGTCACATGGGGACAGCCGTAGAACGGATGTCCCTCCCCCTCCTGCGAAAACAGTTGCCGGAGGTCGTGGACTTCCACATGCCGTTCGCCGGGGTCTTCCACAACCTCGTCATCGTCAGCATCGACAAAGCGTACCCGGGCCACGCGCGTAAGATCATGCACGCGATCTGGGGCCTCGGCCAGGCGATGTTTTCGAAGGTGATTGTCGTCGTGGACAAGGAGGTGAACGTCCGTGATCCGGCCGAAGTGACCTGGAAGGTCCTAAACCATATCGACCCGGAGCGCGATATCGAGTTTGTCATGGGCCCGGTCGAAACCCTGGACCACGCCAGTCGGCTGCCTCGGTATGGCTCAAAGATGGGGATCGACGGAACGCGTAAGTGGAAAGAGGAGGGATTCACGCGCGAGTGGCCGGAGGAACAGGTCATGGATAAGGAGACCAGGGCCCTCGTAGACCAACGCTGGAAAGAGTACGGCTTGGATGGGTGAGAAGCTGTCAATTATCGGCCGTAGGGGCAGGGTATGCCCTGCCCAAAGAGGGCGCAGCAAGCAGCGCCCCTACATTTAGGAGGAATCAGACATGAACAATCCCCTGCGACGAGCGATGTTCACAGCCCTCTTGATTGGCACACTATTAGTTGCCCAGGCGGCCCACGCTGCGCCTGTCCCGGACTTTACGCTCCCACTCCTGGATGGAAAGTCCATCACACTGAAGGACTTTCGCGGCAAGCCGGTCCTGATCAATTTCTTCCACTCCAAATGACCACACTGTCAACGGGAGGCTCCCGTTCTGGCAAAGATCTACCAGCAGTACAAGGGCAAGGGCCTCGTGATGCTGGGCGTGAACACCGCCTGGGATAACGAAGCCGACGCGCGGAGATTTGTTGAAACGTACAAGGTTCCGTACCCCGTCGGACGCGACAGCACCGGTGACATCGCCAGACTGTATAAAATCGAAGGCACGCCGACCACCTTCCTGATCAATAGAGATGGGAGCTTATATGGACGCTCGGTCGGAGCCATGACAGAGGAGGAGTTTCAGAAATCGATCGATGCCCTCCTCAATCAGAAAGGAAAGCAATAGGCGAGGGTGTCAAGGCGTGCGGGGACCTGGCCGCTCTGGATACCGGCTTCCGCCGGTATGACGAACTCGCGGCAAGCCGCGGGGAATGAACCCCCAGTAGATTCAAGAAGGCGATGACCCCGCCCTCCACCAGCGCGTCGAGGACGACCCGGGCAGGAGCGGCGGGAACGGCTAAGATCCCGATCTTGATCTTCCGCTTGTGGATGACCTGAGTGATCGCCTCGGTATCCATTACCTGGATCCCTTCAACCCGCCGACCGACCTTGGCCGGGTCACGGTCTTCTCGGACATTTTGATCGCTTTCATGGATAGTGGCTCTCTCATCCTGCGACGGCTGCGATCGACTGCCGGGCCAGATCCAGCAACCCTGCCGGGAACAGGCCAAGGTGAAGAGTCCCCAGTACGGACATCACTACGGCCAGGACGGTCGCTACGGATGCCGGGACGAGCGGTCCCTGTCCTCGACTCCGATCGGGGAGCGGGGAGGCTGCCTCACTCATGTACATGATGACGATGACGCGGAGATAAAAGTAGACCGAGATCACGCTGTTCAGAACACCGATCACCGCCAGGCCAAGGTAGTGGCCTTCAAGGGCGGCGCTGAAGATGTACAGCTTGCCCATGAAACCGGCTGTGGGAGGGATCCCGGCCAGCGAGAACATGAACACAGCCATGCAGGCGGCCAGGGCCGGTCGCTGCCATCCAAGACCGGCATAGTCGGTAAGCAATAGCCGCTCTTGCTTAGACCCTTGCAACGCGATGATGACGGCGAAGGCGCCAAGGTTCATGAGGGCATAAGCAACAAGGTAGAAGAGAATACTGGCGGCCCCGGATGATCCGCCGGCGACCAACGCGACCAACAGATACCCGGCATGCGCGATCGAGCTGTAGGCGAGCATCCGTTTGATGTTGCTTTGGACCAGGGCAACCAGATTCCCCACGGTCATGGTGAGGACCGCCAGAACCCAGATCGCCACCGACCATTGCACGTGAAGGACAGGCAATGCCAGAAGAAATACCCGCAGGAAGGCGGCAAAGGCCGCGGCTTTGGTCCCGGCGATCATGAACGCTGTGACCGAGGTGGGCGCCCCCTCATACACGTCGGGGGCCCACATATGGAAGGGGACGGAGGCGATCTTGAAGCCGAACCCAACCAGAAGCAACCCTCCCCCGATCATGAACAGGGGAGCGGGGGGATGCCCATCGGCAAGAAAGGCCGCAATCTGCCGGAGCATGGTCGTGCCGGTCGCCCCATAGATCAGGGCAATGCCGTAGAGGAAAAAGCCGCTGGCAAAGGCACCAAGCAGGAGGTACTTCAGCGCCGACTCATTGGAGCGAAGATCTGCCTTCCAGAACCCGGCAAGCGTGTACAGGGCGAGCGAGAAGGTTTCCAGCCCCAGAAAAATTACGATCAAGTCCCCCCCTGCAGCCATGAGCATCATCCCCAACGTCGAGAAGAGCACCAGGCTGTAATACTCTCCTTGGTCAGCGGCTGCTGCGTCAAGATAGCCCATCGACAGCAGGATGGTGAGCATCGAGACCAGGCCAAGCACAAGATAAAAGAAGAGCGAAAACCGGTCTAACACGACCGCGTCATGAATCCCGTAGCGAACCATTCCCAAATCTGAGCCGAGAACGGGCCCCCATGAGCCGATCGAGAGAAGGATCGACGCAACGATCGCCATCAGGCTTAGGATGGCGATGAGGTATTTCCGTCCCGGCGGCAGAAAGAGATCTGTCACCAACGTCGTGAGACCGCCCAGGGCCACCGGTATGAGCGGCGCAAAGGGAGCCCAGTCAATCTGAGGCAGCACAAGTTCCATCAATTCGTACTCCGCACCTCAAAAACAGGGTATAGGGGGTAGGGGGTAGGGTATCGGATAAAATACGGGGAGACCTGTCCAGCTCCGCCACCCGACACCCTCCACCCTGCACCCTGCCTTTCGCACTCTGTACTTCGCACATCGCAGAG
>JANGEZ010000064.1:0-4562 GCA_031838355.1 Candidatus Methylomirabilis sp. bin48
AGGATGTACCCACTGACACAATCGGGCCTGCGCAACCGCTCTTCGATAATCTCAATGACCACTCCATCTGGAACGAGGGACCCTTGCGCCATGATCGACTTGGCTTTTTGTCCCAGCTCGGAACCATCAGCTACAGCCTGTCGCAGCAGATCACCAGCAGAAACATGTACGCCATCAGACTTAGCCGTCAGCAGCCTGGCCTGTGTCCCCTTACCAGCGCCAGGCGGTCCCAGCAAGACAAGCCGCATAGCCCAACTACCCCAGCCTGCCTTTAACTCGACCCTTCTTTAGAAATCCCTCATAGTTACGCATGAGCAAGTGAGACTCCACCTGCTGTACGGTATCCAGGGCTACGCCAACCACAATCAAGAGAGAGGTTCCCCCAAAGAAGAACGGAACGCTCATCGTAGTGATCAATATTTCCGGAAGAATTGATATCAGCGTCAGGTAGATCGCTCCAACAAGTGTAATCCGATCCAACACCTTCTCGATAAATTCCGCCGTCCTCGATCCAGGTCGAATGCCCGGGATGAAACCCCCGTGCTTTCTCATGTTATCAGCAACGTCAGTCGGGTTGAAGACGATGGCCGTATAAAAATATGTAAAGAAAATAATCGCGACCGCATACAGAACCGTATAGGTCACAGTACCCGGGGAAAGCGCACGGGCCACACCCTGCATCCAGGGATGATTAATAAATTGTGCGATTGTAGCGGGAAATACGATGATAGAGGAAGCAAAGATTACGGGAATGACACCGGCCGTGTTGATCCTCAACGGAATATGCGTACTCTGGCCTCCATAGATCTTACGTCCGACGATCCTTTTAGCATACTGTACTACTATCGGTCTTTGGCCGAGCGTCATAATGATTACCGCGGCTACAACCAACACCATCAGAGCCAGGACGATCAGCAGCACTAGAGCCTGCAATTCTCCCGTAGTCAGAAGCCGCCAAGTATTTACAATCGCCTCAGGCACCCGGACAATGATGCCGGCAAAGATCAGCAGAGAGATCCCGTTCCCAATTCCTCGCTCAGTAATCTGCTCGCCAAGCCACATGAGGAAGATCGACCCTGTCGTCAGCGTAATCGTGGTCATCAGGCGAAAGCCCACTCCCGGATCCACCACGATCTGCTCCCCAGTCGGGCTCCGCATATTCTCAAGGCCGATGGCGATTCCCATGGCCTGGATAGCCGCAAGCAGGACGGTACCGTACCGCGTATATTGAGAGATCTTCTTGCGCCCAGCCTCCCCCTCTTTACTCAGCTTCTCCAAGGGGGGGAAGACGACTGCAAGAAGCTGAAGGATAATAGACGCGCTAATGTACGGCATGATGCCGAGCGCGAGAATACTGAGACGACGCAGTGCACCACCCGAAAAGAGATCAAAGAAGCCAAGAAGCGTCCCACCTGCCTGCTGAAAAAACGATAAAAGGGCATGGGCATCAATCCCTGGCGTCGGGATGTGGGACCCTAGCCGGTACGCGATCAGCGCGAGAGCGGTAAAGATAATCCGCTTCTTAAGCTCAGGTACCCTGAAGATGTTACCAGCCCAATCAGTCATGCACTAATGACCTCGACCATCCCACCGGAAGCGAGAATCTTCTCAATTGATCGCTTGGAGAATTTATGCGCAGCTACGCTCAGAGGCTTGCTAAGTACTCCTTCGGCAAGCACCTTCAGCCCCACCTTCAGATCCTTGACAATCCGCCTCTCCTGAAGCAGTCCTGGGGTCACTTTGGTGCCTGGTTCGAAGCGCTCCAGATCTTTCAGGTTCACAGTAGCGTAGACTTTTCTAAATTTGTTGGTAAATCCCCGCTTTGGTACGCGGCGGTGCAGCGGAAGCTGACCGCCCTCGAACCAGGGATGGATATGGGCGCCAGAGCGAGCCTTCTGGCCTTTTTCTCCTCTACCGGATGTCTTTCCGTGCCCCGAGCCGGTACCACGTCCAACGCGTTTTCTGCGTTGACTGGCGCCGGCCGGCGGCTTTAGCTCGTGCAGCTTCATCCCTTCTCCTCGCTATCAACCTGCTGTACATCGACCAGGTGGACCACCTTCCTGATCATCCCTCGAATAGTAGGGGTGTCGGCGCGAACCACAGATCCATTGATCTTGCGCAACCCTAGCCCCGCGAGGACCCGGGCCTGATGTGCCGGGTGGCCGATCTTACTTTTTCGGAGAATGATACGAAGACCTTTGTCCATCTTATACCCCTTGCGCGACCAGTCCTTCCGGGCGCACCCCTCTGGCGCGAGCGACTTCCTCAGGCGACCGAAGTAACTGTAAGCCCTTCAATGTTGCCTTCACAACATTGTGGGGATTGTCTGATCCCAGCGATTTAGACAGCACATCCCGAACACCAGCCGCCTCCAACACTGCGCGGGCCGCCTTTCCCGCCACGACTCCAGTTCCTTGTGAGGCCGGCTTCAAGATCACCTTGGCTGCGCCGTACCTTCCGACAACCTCATGGGGAATGCTCGTTCGCTGCAGCTGTATGCCAATCAATTCCTTCTTGGCAGCCTCGATCCCTTTGCGAATCGCCTCCGGCACCTCGTGCGCTTTTCCCAATCCTATTCCAACGTGTCCGTTTTGATCGCCTACCACGACAAGGGCACTAAAGTGAAATCGCCGCCCACCCTTAACCACCTTAGCGACCCGGTTGATATGAACGATACGCTCGGCCAGGTTAAGCGCGTCAGCTTTAATCTGCTTCAAATCTTCTCCTTCTCTTCCACTATGCCGGCAACTCGTCGAGGGGGATAACTGATAGCATCATCGAGGTGACCTTAGTAGCGTGCGATAGCGCTTACGGTCAGGCATGCGCCCAACAGACTAGATCCTCACTCCTTTTTCCCCAAGGCCAGTGGCCAACGCCTTGACGCGTCCATGGAACTTAAACCCACCCCGGTCAAAGACCACCCGAGAAATATGAACTGCCAAGGCCTTGCTCGCCAATAGCTCACCGACTAACCGAGCGGCAGCAGTCTTGTCCCCCGCCTGCCCTTTTTCTCTGATCTCCCTCGAAAGAGTGGAAGCGGCAGCAAGCGTCTTCCCCTGCTCGTCGTCGACAATTTGGGCGTAAATATGGCGCGCACTCCTAAATACACACAGCCGCGGACAAGCTGCACTACCGACAATGCGCTTCCTGATTCGGCGATGGCGCCGTAGCCGACGCTCCTGTTTTCCTCCGTAGCCAGTCAACTCAAATCCCCTCCCGGAGATACGTAATCCGCTCTACGCCCCAGTCTTCCCGGCCTTACGGCGAATACGCTCACCCGTGTACTTGACTCCCTTGCCCTTATACGGCTCAGGCGGTCTGAGACTCCTAATCTTGGCGGCCACTTCTCCGACCGCCTGTTTATCTACTCCAGAGATCGTCAGCAGGTTCTGACTCTCCACTGAAACATTAATCCCTTCAGGCAGCGGAAGAATGAGAGGATGCGAATAGCCCAACATCAGCGCGAGATTCCTCCCTTGCACCGATGCACGATAGCCAACCCCGATCATCTCTAGCTTCTTCTCGAATCCCTTGGTGACCCCCTCTACCATATTGGCAATCAGCGTACGAGTGAGCCCATGAAGTGAGCGATGGAGTTTATTGTCAGAGGGCCGCACGCAATGAAGCTGGCGATCCTCTAGTTTCACCGTCATCGAGGGATGGAGGCGAAGCGATAGCTTTCCCTTTGGCCCCTCAACGAAGATACTGCCTCTCGAAATCTCTACTGTCACCTGATCCGAGAGAGGTATTAACTTTCTTCCGATTCGTGACATACTCTACCTATTCCGTCTGCAGCGCAGCGCTCCAATTATTCTGACACTCGCCCTAACTCTTCGCAGCCTTTCCCATAAACCTCGATCCTCTTACCAGACGTAGCACAGCACCTCACCACCTGTTCCGCGGTCTCTGGCTGAACGCTCTGCCATGATCCCATACGAGGTCGAAAGAATCGCGATACCAAGACCATTCATGACCCGAGGGAGCCGTCGCGACGTCGAATATACCCGAAGTCCTGGCCGACTCACTCGGCGAAGACCAGTAATGATCCGCTGGTCCCCCGGACCATACTTCAGGTAGATTCGAAGCACCCGACGGTTGTCGACGTCAAGAAGTTTGAAGTTCCTGATATACCCCTCTTCCCGTAGGACTTTGGCAATCTCAACCTTCACCTTGGAGGCGGGGATATGGACTTTGTCGTGAACGACCAGGTTCGCGTTCCTGATCCTGGTCAGCATGTCCGCTATGGGATCGGTCATCATGGTCGGCTTACTCCAAGTTCCACGTTTAGTGTTCGAGGCCCGACGCCAAGAGAGCTCAAGGCTTCGAGCCTGAGAGCCATAACATCCCTACCAACTCGCTTTGATGACGCCTGGAATCTCACCACGAAGGGCCAGATCTCGAAAGCAGATCCGACACATCTCAAACTTCCTAAGGTAGCCGCGTGGCCGCCCACAGGCACGGCAGCGGTGATAGCTGCGTACCTGGAATTTCGGCTGCCGTTGGCTCTTAAGAATTAGCGAAAGTTTTGCCATATGTTACTCCCTGGCTTTCAGCAATCAGCG
>JANGEZ010000065.1:0-3016 GCA_031838355.1 Candidatus Methylomirabilis sp. bin48
CATCGCCGGAATGCAGTTGGGGCGGGCGCAGCCTGGCGGCCGGGCCGTGTCAGTGGTGAATGTCGACAACCCTGTTCCCGCTCATGTCATAGACGAAATCCGGCGGCTCCCCAACATCGTCTTCGTTAAGCTTGTGAAGGTTTAAGGATAGCGATCAGCGTCGTAGGGGCAGGGCTTGCCCTGCCCAATGCGGGCGCAGCAAGCAGCGCCCCTACACTGCCGCCGATCGCTAATCGCTGATGAGCGACTTCGAATATTCCTCCAAGACCGCCATCCCGAAAGGCGTCCGGGTCTTCCCGCCGGAGGAGACCGCGTTGCGCCGCTGGGCGGAGCGCCGGATCCTTACGGTCTTTGAGCGATGGGGGTTCCAAGAGGTCATCACCCCGACGTTTGAATACCTGGAGGTCTTCTCGGGAGACTCGGAGGGAGAGGGCGGAGAAAAGATCTTCAAGTTCGTCGACCGGCAGACCGGCCGCCTGCTGGCGCTGCGGTACGACCCGACCCCCCAGGTGGCACGCCTTGCGGCGACCACGCTTCGGCACCGTCCCTTGCCGTTGCGTCTCTCGTATGTGACGAATATCTTTCGCTACGAGGCCCCTCAGGCTGGTCGGCAGCGCGAGTGTGTCCAGCTTGGCGTGGAGCTGATCGGGCTCCAGCGTCCGGAGGCCGATGCCGAGATGGTGGCGATGGTGGTGGAGGGCTGCCGGGCCCTCGGCCTGCAGCACTTTCAGATCGATGTCGGCCAGATCGAGTACGTGCGGGGGCTCGTCGATGCTCTGAAGCTCGGACCCGATCGACGCCGAGCGCTTGTTTCGGCCATCGACAGGAAGGATACCCCCGAGCTCGAGCTGCTCCTGCGAGGTCTGGACGCGGACGACAAATCCAAGCAGGCCGTGCTGGATCTGCCGATGCTCTACGGAGGGAAGGAGGTCCTGGCCCGCGCGCGGGACCTGGCGTCCAACCGGCGCTCGCAGGAGGCCCTGAGAAATCTCGCCCAAGTCTATGAGGTCCTGGAGCAGTACGGTCTGGCGGATCAGGTGATCATCGATCTCGGCGAAGCGAGGGCCTTCGAGTACCACACCGGCGTGACCTTTGCGGCATTTGCGCGGGGCCTGGGCTCCGAGATCTCACGCGGCGGCCGATACGACGACCTGATCGGTGGGTTCGGGTACCCCTGCCCCGCCACCGGCTTCGCTTTCGATCTGGATAAGGTCCTGGAGGCTGTAGCTGCCGAGAATCGGCCTCCCCTCGTGACGGGTCAGAGGTTTCTGATTATCGACTTTAACCCCGACAAACGGCATGCCCTTCGCATCGCTCGGCTTCTGCGGGAACAGGGCTACTCGGCGGCACGGGATATCATTAAGCGAGATCTGCAAGGCTCATTTGACTATGCGATAGCGTCCGGGATCAGCCGAGCGATCGTGCTGGGCTTACCTCATCTGCCTCAGGACGAGTTGCTCATCAGGGATCTTGCCTCCGAGACTGAGGAGCGGGTCCCGGTGGAGCGATTTTGCGGCGAGGTCGAACGTGGAGAGCGGCGATGGCCAATGTAATCGTTGTCGGCACGCAGTGGGGCGACGAAGGGAAGGGGAAGATCGTTGATCTTCTCTCAGAGTATTTCGATGCGGTGGCCCGGTACCAGGGTGGGACCAACGCCGGCCACACCGTCGTGGTGGGAGAGGAGAAGATTGTCCTGCACCTGGTCCCGTCGGGCGTACTGAGGAAAGGGAAGGTCTGCATCCTGGGGAACGGCGTGGTGATTGATCTGACCGCCCTTATCCAGGAAATGGATCAGCTCAGAAAGCTGCACGTGAAGATCGAGGAGAACTTCTTTATCAGTAAGAACGCGCATCTGGTGCTTCCCTACCATAAGATCCTGGACGCCGAACTGGAGCGGCTCCGAGAGGGTCGACCGATCGGGACCACTGGACGCGGGATCGGTCCAGCCTATGTCGATAAGATGGCGAGGACAGGGATCCGGGTGGGCGATCTGACCGACCGCGACCTCTTCAAGGAGCGGCTCCGCAGTAACCTTGAAGAGAAGCGAGCCCAGTTCCCGCAGCATCAGGAGCTGCAGGAGCTGGATCACGAAAAGATAGCGGCGGAGCAATTTGAACAGTTCGAGCGCGTCCGCGGCTTCGTGGTGGACAGCTCCCTCATCATTCACGATCAGATCAAAACCGGGAAGAGCGTCCTGTTTGAGGGGGCGCAGGGAACCCTCCTGGACGTCGATCTCGGGACCTACCCCTACGTCACCTCATCGAGCGCCACGGCCGGAGGCGCCTGCACCGGGACCGGGGTGAGTCCGCTGGTGATCGATGGCGTCCTCGGCGTCACCAAGGCCTATACGACGCGCGTCGGCGAGGGTCCGATGCCGACGGAGCTGACGGATGCGATCGGTCAGATGCTGCAGACACGCGGGCAGGAGTTCGGGGCCACAACGGGGCGGCCGAGGCGCTGCGGCTGGTTCGATGCCGTTGCCGTCAGGTACAGCGCCAGGATCAACGGCCTCTCGGCCCTCGCCCTCATGAAGCTGGACGTCCTGGATGCCTGTGACTCGATCCGGATCTGCACGAGCTACCGATGTAACGGCGCGATCCTTCGAGAATTTCCGAACGAGACCGGTCTCCTGCAGGCGTGTGAGCCGATCTATGAAGAGGTGCCAGGCTGGAACGAGAGCATTGTCGGCATCACCTCATACAAGCGTCTGCCGGCCCACTGCCGGGCCTATATCGAGCGGATTGAGGGGCTGACAGGGGTCAAGGCAGGGCTCATTTCTACAGGGCCCCGGCGGGACCAGACGATCCTTCGCTCGACGCCAGCCTTGCGGCAGTGGGGGCTGACACGCTAAGCTTCCTCTGGGTTGCCGCGTCTCAAACTCTCTGCATGACGACCCGTTAGCTCAGTTGGCAGAGCTCCTGCCTTTTAAGCAGGGAGTCTCGGGTTCGAGTCCCGAACGGGTCACCAACTCATGCTAATTCCCTTCATTCACACCTCCGCTATGCCAGCGTAATAG
>JANGEZ010000066.1:0-23655 GCA_031838355.1 Candidatus Methylomirabilis sp. bin48
CCCGGATGGCCGCTGTCGCCCAGTCCGCTACTTTCGCCGGTCAGCTTCTGGTTGCCAAGGACGAACTTCAGGACCCGCGATTCGTCCACTCCGTGGTCTATATCTTCCACCATGACGCGACTGGAGCGATGGGGCTCATCCTAAATAGGCCGGGCACGGACGATTCGTCTCTAATTTTTCATCTCATTCCATCCGAAGCCAAGCTGGTCACTGCGAGCGACTGAACGGAGCGGGATAATCCCGTAGCGTTCGGGCTCAACCGTTATCTCTCGTGGACCGCTCCGGCCTCCTCGCCCCACTCCCGATCGGCGCGCTTTTCTATCAAGTTGCTACACGGCGCGCCGATACTATAAGCAGTGTAACTACAAGGTGTTTAGGCTGCAGGCTGTTAGTCGTTACGCACGGACCGAATCAAGGCGCTCAGAACCTTTTCGGCCTCCATCATTGTCGCGTCGTATTCGAAAACGCCTGGCTCATCTGTGCGCGTTCCTCCAGTCTACAAGCCTACAGGCTATCTATACCTTGTAGTTACTAAGCAGCACTATGTCGGGGCGGTCCTGTGCGGCCCATTGCCATGCAAAGGGCGCTGGGCCCGCTCGCATCCACGCGCTCGAATCGTCTGCCAGGGAGGAGCCTGCGTGACCGTTTGGATTGACTCTACTCTGATCACCCGTCTCCCGGCTATCAACTCACCTCTGGGACAGGTCGACGCCCCGACCCGACCACTCGACTTGGGTCAACTGATCCAGGGGCGCGTGCTTACGGTGCGTGGCAGTCAGGCGGTGATCTCCCTGCTGGGAGAGCAGATCGCTGTCGAGAGCCGCCTGCCGCTACAGGTCGGGCAGATCCTGGACCTGGTAGTGCGCGAGATTCGGCCCGGTCGAATTACCTTGCAAGTGACCCGAGATACCGAGCAGGGAGCGCTGGTCAATCACGTCATCACTGACCATGACATGGGTGACTTGCTAGCCTCACAACGCCTCCCCTCCGATTCAACGAATCTGCTAATTGCCCGCACGCTTATCCGCAATTCGATGCCTATCACGAATGCGCTCGTGATGGGTATTCGCAACGCACTCTCCTTTATCGACGCCCCTACAGCGGAAGAGATGGATGCGGCGATCTATCTACTTCTCAAAGACTTGCCTGTGACGCCGCAGAGTCTGGAGCTGGCGAAGGTCTCGCTGCTACAACCGAACAACCTTGGCGCCCGGGTGCAGGAGCTTACTGCTCAACTGCGTGAGCTGCTGGCGCAGACAGCGCAAGACAGTGCTGTCTCGATGCTGCCTAGATCGCTCCTGGACCGTGTGCGCCAAGTTCTCCAGGATCTGCCGCAACTCGTACCCGACCACACCCAGAGCCAAACGTTCGCCGCGCTGCTCCCACAGGTACTGGATCAGATCGCGACGCCCACGGAGAGCCGCCTTGCACGACTCATCGAGAACGATGCGCTTGTCCCCTCATGGCGTGAGGCCCTGTTACCCCCAACCACAACTAAAGGGACCGTCATCATCGAGCCACAGAGGCTGCCTTCAGAGGACCATCCAAGTGTGGTACAAGAGGATGGGCGCCAGGCGCTACCAGCGACGATAAGGCATCCCCTGATCGAGGTGTCACGCGACTTCCGCCAACAGCTCACCCTTTTCAACGACGAACTGGCTCAGGCGGCAGCCGAGCTACCCCGCCACTATCGGGTCACACCCCTGCTCCATGAGCTCCAGGTCACTATCCGCGAGATGCTCACGATAGTCGAAGCGGAACAGTTGAGCAACGCCGGGATGCCCCCGCCCACGCAGGCTCAGGGCTACTATGCCTTCCATCTGCCGGTGGCGGTGCCGGGACAACACACAACCGAGACTGCGGAGGTTCGCGTCTATTACCACGGGGGACAGTCCAGTAAGCGGGTAGATCCGGAGAACGCGCACCTGGCGTTCCTGCTGGAGATGAGTCGCCTTGGGTCGGTCGAGGTCCACGTGGACCTGTATCAGAAGCACCTACGGTGCCGCATCGAATGCGCGAACCGCGAAGCGACCGATCTGTTCCAGGAGTCCTCTAGTGAACTCCAGGAGCGGCTACAAGAGATCGGGTATGTCGTAGATTCGATACGCAGTATCATCAGTCGCCCGGCTGAGACGCGTACAGAGCACGCGGTGGCTCCGAAACTATCCCGGATCGATGTCCGGGCATGAGGTAACTACAAGGTAGATAGACTGAAAGCTGAAGGCTGTTAGGGGTAACGCAGTGATCACACGCAACTTCGGGCATTTGATTCGTGGCTTGCGAGATCATGTATAGCCTTCAGCCTAAACGCCTAAGTAGTTACACGAGAGATGGCGCATGAGTCAACGCCGACGCCCATTGAGCGCTGTGCAGCAGGCCGTTGCCCTGAAGTACGAAGCCGCAAAGCGCGGGGCGCCAGAGGTCGTCGCCTCTGGCCGAGGGCATATCGCCGAGAAGATTATCGCGCTGGCCAAAGAACACGACGTCTACATCAAGCACGACCCTGACCTCGTAGAGGTACTCTCCAGGCTCGATATCGGCGAAGCGATTCCGCCTGAGCTCTACGCCGTGATGGCAGAGGTGTTGGCCTTCGTCTATCGAGTCAACGCCGAGAAACGGACGATGCCTACCCTGCGTTAGTCCTCAAGCCTAGCCGTCGCCTGGATTCCCGGTGGATCTGCTTCCCCTCGGCAACTATTGAGACTTGCATAAGTAATGTAGTCTGCAGATGTCTTCGTTCCGTTCATGGTGAGCCCGTCGAACCATGGGCGGATCAGCCTTCGACAAGCTCAGGCCGAACGGATAGGTATATAGTTCGCGTTCCATTACTTATGTAGGACTCAATAGAATCGTCTTAAGGATCATCGGCTCCTTTTGCGCCTAGCCTGTTGCGCTAAGGGGAAATGCACCGCCAAACGCCAACCACGCAGAGCGCCATCCCTCTACGCCGTGACTCTCTCGATGCAAGAAGTCACCGACCCACCCGAACCGTTCCCGCCGCTCTCACTTGGAACGCCATGATAAATTTAAAGATCCTCTTCCTATCGCTCATCGTGAGGCCGACCAGACGTAAGGCGACTCGGGACAGATCCCGTCCGGAATGGGACGACTGCTCTGTCCGTACTACCGTCCCGGCGGCCTGCAGTAGAGGGCCGCCCCCAGGAAACCTAACCGATACCTCAACAGTATCTCCGACCTCTACTCGCCCCTCGTAAACCAGGAGCAGGCCTCCACAACTGATGTTTACAAGGGTTCCTCGCTTGGGCTTCGCCGGCATGACATGGTCTGTTGCCGGGATAACCTCCACGTCGATCAGGCACCGCTCCCTCACGTCTGCTCTCCGCTGAATCCTCTGAACATCCGTGGGCGGTGAAAGGTAGAGGAGCAGACCCGACGAGCGCAGCAGCCTCGATGTAAAGCAAAAGAGAGCGTCTGCCGCGGTTGCCAATACGCGCACATCCCCCGATAGGCTCACAGGCGCCGCCGGCCCGTCTTGTGCCTGGTCTGGCGCCAGCGACACAACCAGCGCCTGCGAATCGGCGCGCATAATCGTGCCGACCATCGCGACCGGGAAGTCGGCGAAGTCGATCTCCACCGTAAGGCCTTTACAGATCTTCTCATCCATCCTGATCTCCCGACTCGAGGCTTCCCCCGTCTGGATCAATAGGGTGCCCGTCTCTACGGACCTCAAAGTGCAGATGCGGCCCTGTAGCCCTCCCTGTGGCGCCAACGATTGCAATGGGCATCTTCTGGTCCACGACTTCCCCCGCAGGGATCAGGTTGGAGGAGTTGTGGCCATAGGATGTCGTGAACCCGTCCGCGTGCGCCAGGATAATCAGGTTGCCGTAGCCGCGAGTTTGACCACTGAAGACGACCCGGCCCGGCAATGCTGGATAGATGAAGGATCCAGCCGGGAATGTGATATCCACGCCGGCATGGAAGGCCCTCGATCCGGTCATCGGATCGGCCCTGTGGCCGAACGAGGACGTGACTCGGCCCGCGAGAGATTGCATGAAGGCCTTCAGGCCATGCACAATGCTGCCGGCGGATACGCCTGCCTCCGCTACCGTTTCATCGTCACTCAGCCCGACGTTGCGATCGTTCGGCTTCGCACTGGAGGTGACAGCGGACAAATTGACTACCTGACCTATACGGAGGCGATCCGGATTCGCAACTCGACTGGCCCTGGCCACCTCCCGGACCGCTCGATAGATGGCGGGAGGACTGACGCGGATGCCAGCCTGTCGCATGACCCCCTCCACAATGTGTGAGAGGGTATCCCCTTGGCGGACTGTGCGGAGGGTCCGTCGTCCCTCCGGACTTGCAATGCTAGCGGACGGTTCAGAAGGGCGCCGCCGATCGCCGGCCTCAGCCAGCAAGCGTGAAAAGGCCGGCCTCAGCCATCCCGCATCCGACCTGACACCCTCAGAATTCGAAACCGCAGTCGCGTCGTATTGCTTCCGCCTCTCTACTCTCATGTCCCGGCTACCTCAATTGTCTCGTGGCCGGATCTCCCGTTTCCGCTTCGAGCGTGATCCAACACGTCTCCCGCCTCGGTCGGCAGCGTCGCCGCGAGACCACCCTTTACGGTTTTCATTCGATGCAAGTTTATGAGCAATGCCACCTCTCCCATGGCCATCCCCGTCGCGCGGGCCGCTTCAGTCGGCGTAAGTCCGAGGTCGAGGAGCTGCAGGGCAGCCCTCCCCGCATCGGGCAGCTTTGCCATCACCTGATCGCGGTCAAGCGCCCGCAGCACCTGCTCCGCCACAGAGGAAAACTCCCGGATCATTTCGCGCAGCTCCACCTGAACCGCGGCCACTTCGCTCACGGCCTGCGTGCTGACCTCCGGCGCTTCGACACCGCTCACCACTGGCTCGACGGTCGCCCCTTTCAACCGCCTCCGAAGCAGCACCCACAACAGGGAAAGGCTCGCCAGCGACAGTATCAGCAGGCTGATGGTGGCAATCTCCTGCACGCTGAGGTGGGCGAAGAGATCGCCCAGTTCCTTCACCCCTACTACATCAAAATCAATCATCCTCCCCCTCCTCCGCAAAAACAGCTTTCAACTTTGCACACCCCGCACCTTAAATCGCAATATCGATGAGCCGACCTTTGGACGGCAGGGCCGACGCGATGGTCTTGTCCCGCCCATAGCATGCTCCCGATACTCCCTGGTCGGCCGGTGTCTCCTCGTCAGGATCGGTCTGCGGCAGCGGAACGTCGTCATTCTCCGCGTGAGACTCCCTTCTGTCGTCTGACGCCGTCGCTGACTCCGGCTCGTCCTTTTTCGGTTCGCGCCGCGCGGTTCCTTTTGATCGGTCTCGGGTCTGCCGCCGTTCTTCTCTCGCTCGCTCCGCCGCAGCGACATCAGGCAATACCTCGCTGATCCTTGACAGACTATCCATCACGCTGCTCTCCTCACCGCAGACTATCGGCCAGCCTTCGCACCGCGATGCGGGTCGCACGCTCAAACGACCATCCCGCCGTCCCGGCGCTTCCCGGTGCAATCTTCCCGGCCCACAGCAGAACGCCGGACGGCAAGGCGATGAGTCTGGCCTCCACCCCAACTCTTGTCACCCTGGTCGATCCCTCCCAATGCTGATCAACGCCGTACACATTGACCACCAAGGCTCGCCTCACCCCCAGGACCGCCCAATCGATCGCCTGAAGCTTCATGTCTCCATCCCGAAGGGGAACCCCCTCCTCGATAGATGAAAGGGACGTATCCCATCCGTGAGCGCGAGCCTCCTCCCGCACCCAGTCCAGTCCCCGAGCGTCGATCGCGGAGTGCGACAGTTCGAGGACGAATAGCCTGGCGACCGCCTCAACCAACGGCCGATCCTCCGTGGACGCCAGCGCCGGCATGACAACGGTTCGACCCTCTCCGGGGATGACGATCGGCTGGAGCGGCCGCAGGACGACCGGCTCCGCGCATCCCCCAACCAAGAGACCGAGGCTCAAAAAGATGGCCAGCGCCAGCGCGCGCAAGGTGACGGTCGCGCTCTCCTCTGTAATCAGGTCATCCCGCTGGAGCTTGACTCGAAGGAGCTTAGTCCGCATCCGGAGAATGGCGGCGGTGTGGATCTGTGAGACGCGCGATTCCGTTACCTCGAGCACCCGGCCGATCTCTTTCATGGTCAGCTCCTCAAAGTAGTACAGGGTCAGCACCAACCGCTCCTGATCCGGCAGCCTCTCGATAATTCCGCCCAGGAGCCGCACCCGCTCCTTCAAAGCTACCGCGGTGAATGGGTCTCGATGTGCCGGGTCCGGAAGCTCCCGCATAAGCCGATCGCTCTCCGATCCGTCCGCCTCTGTGCCCGGCTCATTGAGCGATATCAGGACCATACCACGGATCTCGCCGAGCTGCCGCAAGTAGGCGTCCTGCTCCATCCCAAGCGCGGTCGCCATCTCATCATCGGTAGGCTCTCGTTCGAGAGTGCCCTCCAGCTTGAACAGCGCCCGCTCCATCTCTCGCGCCTTCGCCCGAAGCGAGCGGGGGGCAAAATCCTGCGCTCTGAGATCGTCCAGAATGGCCCCACGGATCCGGTGCTGCGCATAGGTGGCGAACTCCGCCTCCTGTTCCGGATCGTAGCCCTCGACGGCACTGAGCAGACCGACCGCGCCGGCACTTTCAAGATCGCCCAACTCGACACACGAGGGCAGTTGTAGCGATAGCCGGCCGGCGACCTTTCGCACGAGGGCAATGTTGGCCGTGATCAGCAGATCCCTCAGCCGGGGATCCTTCGTGCGTCGGTATTCTCTCCAGTCTTCCCGCGTGATTTCCATCAATCCGTCCACACTTTCGACGAGACGCATGGATAGCCTTACAACACCGAAGACCAGTGAACCATCCGGCCCCAAAAGGCCTCTGATTGCGGTGCGTGCTGACTTGGCTCCGCCAGCGACCTCGCCAGCTCGTGAAGCGAGCGTGAGGCCCTCGCGTAAGGGAAGCAGATGGAGAACGGCTTCTGCTCACAGACGGCCCGTCCGACACACTCGTCCCGAAGGACATGGCCCACGAACCCGACCTCCACATGAAGGAAGTGCCGGATCACCCGCTGCAACTCCTTAAAGACCTCTTCGGCCTGAGAGACCCCCTCCACCATATTCATCAGAATCCCGGTCCGATGATCGGCGCGATGGCGCGAGAGGATCTTGATGACCGCGTAGGCGTCGGTGATGGACGTTGGCTCCGGGACGGTCACGACAATCGTCTCGTCGGCCGCCAGGATGAGGCTGAGAACGTTGGGAGAGATACCCGCCGCGGTGTCGATCAGGAGGATGTCAAACATCCCCTCCAATTGACCGAGCCGATTGAGAAGCTGGACCTGCTCCGCCGAGGAGAGGCGCGCCATGGCTTCGACCCCACGACTCCCCGGGATCACATGCAGGCCGTTCGGTCCCTGGAGCATGATCTCGCTGAGATCCTTCTGTCCCTCGACGACATGACGAAGCGTGAACTTCGGTGTCAGCCCCAACAGGACATCAACGTTCGCGAGGCCCATGTCGCCATCGAGCAGGGCCACCCGGTGGCCATCCCCCGCCATCACCAGGCCGAGATTTACGGCTACGGATGTCTTCCCAACACCTCCCTTCCCGCTCGTGATCGCAATGGTCCTGAGTCTCTTTGCTGTCGCTGTCGCTGTGCGGCGAAGCTTCGACGCCTGGTCCTGCATCTACCTCATCTCTCCCTTCTACCCTCCGGCGCCCCGACAAGACGCCACGCCAGCCGCAACGGGTGGGCCTCCTCGATATCGTCAGGGACCTCCTGGCCCGTTGTAAAATAGGAAATGGGGGCGGCCGCCGCCAGCGCGGCCTCGAGCACCGGCCCCACGGCTACTGTTTCATCGATCTTGGTCGCGATGATGGAACTGAAGCTGAGGGACCTGTACCCCTCGATGATCTGCAGCAGGTCCGCCCGCTTGGTGGTGGCGCTCAAGACCAGGTGCACCTCGCAGCCGTCGTATCCACGGACGTAGGCGGCCAGTTCCTCCAACTGATCCTGCCGCCGCGCGCTCCGCCCGACCGTATCGATGAAGATCACATCGGCGTCCCGCGCACTCGCGAGCGCACGCTTCAGGTCCGCTGGAAGCGGCGCCACACAATAGGGCAGTCCCATCAGGTCGGCATAGCTTTTGAGCTGTTGGGCGCCCGCGATCCGATAGGTATCGGTGCTGATCAGTGAGACCTTTTTCCCCTCTCGGAGGTAGCATCCGGCCGCCAATTTGGCGATGGTAGTGGTCTTGCCGACGCCCGTCGGCCCGACGAGGGCCACCACCCGCTGCCCATTGCCCACCCTGGGGATTCCGGCCCTGATGACCTCCTGGGCCAGGACCTCGGCGAGCAAGGCCGGTAGCGATGGCGGGGCGGACGACGCCTGTTCTCGAAGCCTGTCCTGCGCGGAGACGACCCACCGACGGGCCACGCCCTCATCTACCTCCTGGGCCAACAGTGACCAGTACATCTGGCCGAGCGTGTCAGGGAGATTGGGCGGCAGGTGACCCCGCCCGAAGAGACTCGACACCATCCCCCTGACCTGCTCCAGCTCCCGCTGCAGCGTCCCAAGATCAGTCGGAGTGTCGGGTTGAGGGACCAGGGTGTCGGGTGTCGGGTGTCGGGTGTCGGATTGCAACCCTGAACCTTGGCTCTTGACCGCTGACCGCTGCGCGTTGGGCGGATCGTCGTCGAGGGCAGCGATCACCTCCACGGCCAGGTACTTGCCAAACGGCTTGAGCCTATCCCGCGGAATGTTCTTAGTATGCAGGATTACGGCCTCTGGACCCAACTCCTCCCCGACCTGGCGCAGAGCATCATCCATCGTCGCTGCGCGGAATCGCTTAAGATGCATCGCCGATCTCCACCGTCCTCAAGACCTTGACCGACACGCGAGGTCCAATCTCGCTATACGACAGCACCGCCACCTGCGGCAGATACCGTTCGATCAGGCGCCGCAGATGCGGGCGAACCGCGGCCGTACACAGGAAGACCGGCTGCCCCAGGAGCGGGAGGCACCGCTCCACCCCCTTCGCAATCACCTCAACGACCTTCTGCGCGAGCCGGGGCTCCAGGGCCAGATAGCTCTCCTGCTCATTCTGGATGATCGCCTCGGACAGCGTCTGTTCCATGGACGTCCCAAGCGTGAGCACCGCCATGGTCCCGTCAGGTGCGGTGAGCGATCGGCAGATCGATTTCGCCAGGGCCTGCCGCGCTTGCTCGGTCAGCAGGATCGGGTCTCTCGTGAATGGGGCGTAATCGGCGAGCGACTCGAGGATCGTTGGGAGATCCCGGATCGAGACCCCTTCCGTCAGCAGTCCTTGCAAGACCCGTTGCACCGCGCCCAACGAGAGATGGGTGGGGATGACGCCCTCCACCAGGGCCGGATGGGTCTCCTTCAGGTGATTCAGGAGCGCCTGCACCTCCTGCCGACCCAGCAGTTCTCTGGCCTCCCGCCGGATCACCTCTGACAGGTGGGTGGCCACGACCGACGACGGATCGACGACCGTATACCCAAGGATCTGGGCGCGCTCCTTGTACGCGGCGCTGATCCACCTGGCCGGCAGGCCAAAGGTCGGCTCCCGCGTCTCGAGCCCCTCTACAGGCTCCTGGGCCGTCCCGGGATCCATAGCGAGGAAATGCCCGGCCATGACCTCCCACTGGGCAATCTCCAATCCTTTCATCTTGATGCTGTAGCTGTTGGGCCGAAGCGAGAGATTGTCCCGGATCCTGATGGGCGGGACGACGAACCCCATGTCGAGGGCGAATTGGCGGCGGATCAGTTTGACCCGGTCCAGGAGATCCCCCCCCTGGCTCGCATCCACCAACGGGATCAACCCATACCCCACCTCCAACGTCAGCAGGTCTAGAGGCAAGAGCTGCTCCACCTTTTCGGGACCCAATGGCGCAGCAGGAGTCTCCTCTGCGCCACCCCCATCCCTTCGCCCAGGCGCCGATGCCGCAACCTTGACCCTGGAATAGGCCATCGTGCCAATGATGGCCGCCACCGCGAAGAACGGGAAGAACGGCATTCCCGGAACCAACCCGACGAATAAGAGTACACCCGCCGTAATACCCAGCGGCTTCGGGTGGAAGAGCAGTTGACGACCCAGCGTGGAACTGAGCTCCGCCTCCGATGCGGAACGCGTCATCACGATGCCCGCCGCAGTAGAGATAGCCAGGGCGGGGATCTGCGTCACCAAGCCGTCACCAACGGTGAGCAGCGTGTACGTCTGCAGCGCCACCATCAGATCCATCCCGTTCTGCAGGATACCGATGGCGAGGCCACCCACAATGTTAATACTGATGATGATCATGCTGGCGATCGCATCCCCACGAACGAACTTGCTGGCGCCGTCCATGGCCCCATAGAAGTCGGCCTCCCGCGAGATCTCCATCCTGCGGGCTTTGGCCTCCTGCTCACTGACCAGGCCGGCGTTCAGTTCGGCATCGATCGACAGCTGCTTGCCGGGCATGGCGTCGAGGGTGAAGCGGGCGGCGACCTCGGCGATTCGCCCCGCGCCCTTTGTGATCACCATAAACTGAATCACCGCCAGGATGGCGAACACGACGGCCCCCACGATGTAGCTCCCACCCACCACGAAGTTCCCGAAGGCATTGATGATGCTACCTGCAGCGCCTGGGCCGTCGCTGCCGTGCATCAGAACGAGGCGCGTTGAGGCGACGTTCAACGAGAGTCGGAATAGCGTCAGGATCAGCAGAAGCGACGGAAAGACCGACAGGTCGAGGGGGCGGAGGATATACAGCGAGATGACAAAGATCAGCAGCGCGAACGTGATATTCAGGGCAAGCAAGAGGTCGAGGAGGAGCGGTGGAATCGGGACCAGCATCGCCAGGAGGACGCCGACGCTGGCCAGGGCCACCACGACATCGCCATACGCCCTCGACGTGGGGCGTGTAGTCCGGGTCTTGTTCATCGAGCCGCCTTTCGCTTCCCGCTCATCTGATAGACGTAGGACAGGATCTCCGCTACCACCTTGTACAGGTGAATCGGAATCTGCTGACCGATGGACACGCCCTTATAGAGCGCACGGGCCAAGGGAGGGTCCTCAACAATCGGGACCCCGTTGGCCTTGGCTGCCGCCACAATCCGTTCGGCCACCAGCCTGGCGCCCTTCGCCACCACCTTAGGGGCCTCCATCGAGGTCGAATCGTACTGCATGGCGACGGCGAAATGGATCGGGTTGACCACCACCACATCCGCCTTGGGGACGTCCGTCATCATCCGGTGCATGGCCGCCTGCCGCTGCATGCCCTTGATCTTTCCCTTGACGGCAGGGTCGCCATCAGCCTGCTTCGCCTCATCCTTCACCTCTGCCTTCGTCATCCGGATGGATTTTTCGAACTGCCACCGCTGGTAGCCATAGTCCACGGCGGCCATCACGAGGAAGGCTAGACTCACCCGCAGCGCAAGCTGAAAGCAGAGCTGTCCGATCCAGGTCAGCGTCTGCATCGGCGCCATCTCTACGAGGAGAGGGATTTCCGACAGGTGGGCGCTGATCGTCCGATAGACGAGCAAGCCGACCACAGCGAACTTGAGGGGGGACTTGCCTGTCTCCATAAGCAGCCGCCCCGGAGCGAAGAGTCGCTTCATGCCTGCCGCCGGGTTCAACCGTTCCCACTTGAACGACAGGGCGCTGGAATTTACCATAAAGCCGACCTGCGCGACGTTTGAGACGAGCGCAACCAGAACCAACGCACCCATGAACGGCGCGAGCACCATCGCCGTCTGAAGCCCGGTATTCAGGACAACGCGATGGGCCTGCGTAGGCGTCAACTGCACCCCAAGGACTTGCCCAAGGTGATGGCGCATGAGCCCCACCAAGCCGCTGAGCAACTGACCGCCGAGCAGATACAAGACCAGGGTGGCGGTGAGCAACAGGAGGGCCGAGCTCAGATCCTGGCTACGGGCGACCTGGCCACGAGACCTGGCCTCCTCGCGCCGTTTACCAGTCGCCGGTTCGGTCCGATCATCTTGTGCCATGGGAGAGGCTCCGCAGTAGTGTAAACAGTTCCAGGCGGACTTGGCCGGTGCCCACCGCGATCAGGTTCGCGAGAAGCGGTAGAGAGACCAGCAGGGCCAGGAGGCCGACGACGAAGGTGATGGAGAGGCCGAAGGCAAAGAAGTTCAATTGCGGCACGACCTTCGCCAGCAAAGCCATGGCAAGGTTCGTCAGAAGCACGGCCACCATGATCGGCGAGGAGAGCTTGAGGGCTAAGACCAAGCTCTTGCCAAAGAGCGAGACCAGGACCGAGGCAGCCCCTGCGGTCGCTGCCCCGGAGAACGTCCCTGGGGGGATCGACTCAAAGCTTGCCCAGATGGCCTCGAGAAAGGCGTGGTGCCCCTGAAGCGCCAGAAACGTGAGGACGGTGATGAGCTCCATAAATTGCGCCACCACAGAGGCCTGCTGCGGGAACAGCGGATCGACGACGTTCGCGATACCGAGGCCCATTTGTATTCCGCACAGCTCCCCCGCGAGGGTAACCCCCGCGAACATGAGGCGCGCCCCGAGTCCGATCACCACCCCCACCGTCACCTCCCCCACGATGGTCAGGAGCAATGAGAACGGCTCCATCCCTCTCCCGAAAAGTGCGCTCCTCTGGATCAAGGGGTAAAGACTTACGGTAAGGAGGACGGCCAGGCCAACCTTGAAGGGGAGAGGAATGTGACCGCCAGAAAAGATCGGTGCGGAGAGGAAGAGCCCTCCAAGGCGAAAGAGGATCAGCAGAAACAGCGGGAGGTTCCAGGCGGATAGCAGTACATGATCCACGGTCATACTCCTATTGCGTCTTCTGTTCTGGCCCGTCATTCCGTGCTTGACACGCCTGCCCCGTACTTGATACGGGGGAATCCAGTCGGGCCCTCTGGATACCGGCGCCTGCCCCGGACCCCGATCCGGGGTCCGCCGGTATGACGAACTCGCGGCAAGCCGCGGGGTATCGACCCTCAACAAAATGCACGCTGCACGCATCACTACCGCGCGTACAGCGGCAGGTTGATGAGCAGTGATGTGGTAAACGAGAGCATCGTCCTCATCATCCATGGCAAAAAGATAATCAGGGCGACGAACACCACCACGATCTTCGGGACAAAGGCGAGCGTCTGCTCCTGGATCGAGGTCACAGCCTGCAGGATGCTCACTGCAAGCCCTACGATGAGACCAGAGGCCAGGATTGGGGCCGACAGGAGCAGGATGAGCTGAAGGGTATGGGAGCCCAGATCCACCACCACCTGTGTATTCATCAGATCCTCCGTATGCGGTGAACGCTCGCCACCTGTCGCCTCACTGAAATGACATCACCAGCGAGCGCACCACCAGATGCCACCCGTCGGCGAGGACGAACAGGAGGAGCTTGAAAGGAAACGAAATAACCGGCGGTGGCAGGAATAGCATCCCCATCGAGATGAGCACGCTGGAGACGACCATATCAATCACCAGGAACGGGACAAAGAGGACGAACCCGATCTGGAAGGCGGTCCGGAGCTCGCTGATGGCATAGGCTGGAACCAGGACGTGCGTCGGGACTGCCGAGCGGTCCTTCGGACGCTCCATCCGCGCCAGGTGGACCATGAGGCCCAGGTCCTGCTCCCGTGTCTGCTTGAACATGAACTCTCGAAGCGGCTGCATCGCTCGCTCGAGGGCCGTCTCCTGGGAAAGCTGTTTGCTCAGGTATGGTTGGAGGGCGTTTCGATTGATTTGCTCACCCACCGGCGCCATGATGAAAAAAGTGAGAAACAGCGTCAACCCGACCAGGACCTGGTTCGGCGGCATCTGCTGAGTTCCCATAGCCGTCCGTAGGAAGGAAAGGACAATAATGATCCTGGAGAAGGATGTCAGCATGATGACCAGCGCTGGCGCCATGGCCAGAAGAGTCAGCAGCAGGACGATCTGCACGGCCGCTGTCGCATCGGCGCCCCCCGCGAGGCCGGTGACCAGTGGAAGCTGCGGGAGCGGAACAAACGAGGGCCCTGCGGCGAGCAGCGTTGGCGCGAAGAGCAGTCCGATCCCCATCAGTCCGAGGCCTCCGTCCCCCAGAGCTTCTTCAGCCGCTTCAGGCGGCCCTCGAGCCCGGCCAGCGCCGCCGAGCGCTCCCGCGGAAATCCAGACGGCTGGCGTTGCTCGGGCTGTCCCGTCTGGTTGACCGCCTCCTCGCCATCCCTCCTACCAGAGGCTGCAGCAGAGGGACTCGACGAAAGCGTGTGCAGCAGCGTGATCCCAGTACTCGTCTGGCCAAGGAGTAAGACGTCGGTCCCCACCCGCACGAGACAGAGCGACTCCTTCGGTCCCAGATGGGTCCGGCTCAGAACCTCGATGGTCCCGTCCTGGTGGACACCGAGCGTCCCGCGCAGCGTGACCCGTTTATAAAGGTAGACCCCAAGGGCTATCAGGCCCAGCACGGTCCCGAGCGCCGTGAAGATCTGCGAGGTGACGCCAGCGCCAGGCAGCGGGCTTTGGGGTTCGCGATAGCTCGGCAGATCGAGCCGCCCTGGATCGGAGGCCGGAGCCGATTCGGTCACTCCCACCCCCGGCGCCGGTTCGGCGCTCCCCCAGGTCGGTGAAGCTGCGATGAGCCAGAGCGCTGCCGCTGCCAAGAGACCTGCCTTGCGCATCGTCCATTCCCTTCCGTAAGAACCCATGTTGGACCCTGCCCCCTTATCGCAGGTTCTTGATCCGATCGGCCACACTGGTAATGCTGGTGAGCCTGACTCCGAAATTCTCGTCGATGATGATCACTTCGCCCTTGGCGATCGGCTTATCGTTCACCAGGATGTCCACCGCTTCACCGGCCTGCTTATCCAACTCTACGATCGATCCCGGACCGAGCTGGAGGACATCTCGAATCTGAAGCCGGGTCCGGCCAAGCTCCACGCTCACCTGGAGATTGACGTCGAGCAGTATGTCGATGCCGTTGCTGGATCCGGTCGGCTCCCCTCCGGCTAGTGGAACGAATGGAACTTGAGCTGAGGCAGACGTTGCAGACACTGTACCCTCCTTCGTGATTGACGTGTCGTTACCCGGTCGAGCCTTTTCCAGTCCCGCCAGAAAAGACGAGGAAACGACCAGCACCACCTCGCTGGGCGCCACACCCTCAAGCGTCACATTGGCCACGCAAAGCAATGGGGCGGGCGCCTCTTCGCGAAACATCGCCTGGCATGCCCCCGCGTCGGCCAGAGCCGACGCGGTGCCCTCTCCGAAAGCCACCGGCTTCCCCAACGACGCCCGCAGAGCAGTCCCAATGACACCGGTAATCTGGCTCGCGATTTCCGTGAGCGCATCGAGGTGGTCTGGAGACAGTCCCGACCCAGGAGTGGACTCCTCTCCAAGGATAAGCTGCGCGATGGCCACGGCGGCGGCCTCATTCCAGGCCAAGACCTGAGTACCGGAGAGACCCTGTGTGGCTTGCATCACCATGCCGACACATGGTCCAGGCAGGAAAGAGGGCAACGTCGAGGGTAATCCCGGGACGATCCGATTGAGCGTGAGCAGCGCCGTCCGGCCGCAGAGCGCCGAGAGGACCTTGGATGCCGCCTCGAAGAGTAGCGCCCCGTGCTGTTCCAATGCCGTAGACACCCCCCCCGATCCGGATGGAGACGCCACCTGGCTTCGCTGATCAGTGGTGTACGCCATGAGTCGACCCTCCCTCTGATATGGCTGCTATAATCTGGACAGCCCTCTTCCTGTGCGACGTACCGACCTTCACCACGTATTTCGGTACCCCCTCTACTTCAAGCACGCCGAGCGACTGGGGTCCTACCTCCAGGCGCATGATGTCGCCCAGCTTGAGAAAGCTCAGCTCATGAACGCTCAGCGGGATCGATCCGAGCAATGCTCGAATATTGAGACCGACAGTCGGCATGGCTTGGGCGACCGCAATAGACCCACCCTGGTCCTCTTCCTCTCTGTGCCCGGCGATCCATCGTTTCATCGAGAGACTCGGGATGACGGGCTCCAGCAGGGAAAAAGGGAAGCAGAGGGTCATTATCCCTTCGACTTCGCCCATCTTCACGTCGAAGCCGATGAGGATCACCATGTCGGTCGATGCCGTGAGCTGGAGGAAACCCGGGTTGACCTCCAGATTCAGCAGATCGCACTGGAATGTACTGACGCGACCCCAGGCATCCTGGAGGTCCCCAAGAATGCGCTTGAGCAGATTCGACACCAGCGCTCTCTCGATCTCGGTCAATTCCCGCGCCAAATCGGCTGAAGCTCCTGTACCACCGAGGATCCGCTCGATAATATAAAAGAGCAGGCGCGGTTGGATCTCCATGAGGGCCCCACCCTTCAACGGCCTCATCCCGAAGACACCCAGACAGGCGGGATAGGCGACCGACTTGATGTATTCTGCATAGCTCATCTGTTCCACCAGGGTAGGCCGGATCTCAACCAACGTTCTCAGGAGCGGGGAAAGCGAACTCCCCATCTGTTTCGCAAAGCGGTCGTGGAGCATCTGCAGAGCCTGGAGTTGCTCCTTGGAGATTCGATTGGGCCGGCGAAAATCGTATCGGGTGAATTGTTTCTTGACCTGTTGGGGCGCAGGGGTCGCCGACACGACGCCCTTTGCCGCGGCTGACAGCAGCGAATCGATCTCTTCTTGGGATAGCAGCTCACTCATCGACAGTCCCCCTCATCATAAACAGACAAGTCGGATATGTAGCAAGTGTGATGCCATAATCGGCGAGACGATTTCCAGGCAGATAGGGGCGATTTTCGACAGAACGATACGGATCGGCGTGGTCCAGCGCCTCGCGCCGCGACCAATACCTCACCACATGAGCGGCGCCGACACCGAAAACCGCAGACCGGCAAAGAGATAGCGGAGGTGATGATATTTGACCGGACGGAAAGAAATTAGCCGCTCTACTACGCCCGCCATTGCGAGTTCGAGGCGAAGCACTCCCCGATTTCTCGCCCGCCCGTAACCACGCCTTTCAGGAACTGTGAGATTGTCTCGGTCGCGCCTGCGTGCGGGTCCGCGCAAATAGGGCGCTCCCTCACGGGGTAAGCATTCAGCCATCAGCGGTCAGCAAGACAAGGAAAAATAAGATGTCTTATCCAAACCCTCGTCTTGAGAATTGTGGACGGTTTCTCGCACTCAATTGTTTTTGCTGAAAACCTGAACGCTGACCTTGGGGGAATGACGCGCGGAGATGCAGAAGGTGGGCTGGTAGGTTGTAGGGGCGACCAGCCGGGTCGCCCCTACTGAATCACGAACTCGGTGAGGTAGACGCCTTTCAGCCGATCGGTCCCCAGTTCCTTGCCGAACTGATCCGCGATCTGCCGCTTCAGGATCTCCAGACTCCCAGGGCTCGTCACCTCTTCCAGCGGCTTGCTGGCCAGGATCTGGATCAACCGGTCGCTGAGGAGGGGCTTGCGCGCCTCTACCTCTTTAATCAGCTTCTCGTCTTCAGGGATCTCGATCTGTACGGTAATTTTCAGGTAGCGACGTCCATTGGTCCCGGCGATATTGACGATGGCAGGATCAAGAGCGAGGATCTTGCCTGGGTGCTGCTCGGCCTTCTCCTTGGCGATAGGCTCTTTCGCCTGCTCCTTCCCGCTCACGACCAGCATCGGCTTCAGCAGATAGATGTTGAGGCCAAAGGCGGCGCCGGTGAGCGCTATCAAGATCCCTGCCTGGATAGCGATCGCTTTGATCTGCCGGCCGCCTTTGGCCGGAGGTTTTACTTCCTCAGAGCCGGACGATTCCGGGCCTCCAAACTCAGGGATGTCAGCCTTCGCATCAGTCGCCACTTCTTGCTCTCCTCATGCTCCGCGTTAGCGGAGGGGCGTTGCGATCGAGCGTCGATAGGCCATAACCTTCTCAACCACCTGATCGATAGTCTCCACAACCATCAGCCTCTTCCCGGTGGTCAGCGCGACGATCGTGTCGGGGGTAGCCTCGACGGTTTCGATCAGTTCGGCGTTCACCGTTACCTCCGCGCCATTGATCCTGCTCAGCTTGACCATCGTCAGATCGAGCCCCCCTTCTGCTCCGTCCAGCCCTCAGCAGACCGCCGTGGACCACGCGCCATCAGCTGGCGGCCCCACGGACGCCACCCCTCGATGTGCGAGGAACGCCGCGCTGTCCGGCCTGCGATGAAGACTGCCGTAGAGATCCAACCACCCTTGGACAGCGGTCTTGAGATGGAATCTCTCCCTGACCGTCGCATAGGCATTGCGCGCCAGCCGCTCTCGCTCTGCCCTGTCCTCCACCAGTCTCGTCAACTGTCTCAGCCATTCCTGATATCGGTTCTTTTTGACCAGGACACCGTCCTCCCCATCGGTGATGGTGCGAGCATAGGGATAGACGGGAGAAGCCACGGTTGGTACCCTGAACATGCTGTATTCGAGATATTTCAGATTACTCTTCGCCGCATTGAAGCGATTGTCCTGGAGCGGCGCTACGCCGATGTCCAGTCTGAGGGCCGCCATCGCATGATAGTAGTTGTTCGTGAGGATGAAGGGATGCTTCTCAACCTTCACCGCCGGCACCTCCCGCTCGATCCGCTCCGGTACCCATCCAAAGAAGACCAACTGCACGTCTGGACGCTTGGCCATCGCGATGAGGGCGTCGATCGCACAGTCAAGATCACCCTCGTGGAAATTCGATCCCGACCAGCCGATCCTCACCATCCCCGGGTTCCGCGCAGGTTCAGCATGCCGCGAGGCGACAATGGCGTCTGCGAGATCGGGATCGACCGCATTGGGCAGCACGACGACATGATCGTGCATCGCCCCGACGACCTGTCGAAGCGGCTCCGTGGAGACCGTTACCACGTCGGCCACCTGGATGAATCTGGTAAGCCTCGCCAACCCATCGGCCTGATAATACCGGTAGACCGGGTTCTTCACCGGCAGATGCCAGAAGTCATCGTCGATCTCATAGACAATCTTTTTGCCCATCGTCTTGTGCTCATGCAGGAAGTCCAGGACACTGTCAGAGAGCTGCCGTTGAAACACCAGGATGTCGGCGTCCCGCGCGAAGGATCTCACCTCGTCGCTCAAAGAGGTGGCGGCCATCGCATCGACCCCGTAGAGGTTGCGCAGGTAGATCCCCGGCATCAGACACCGATACCACCCGCACCCCGTCTGATCGGCCAGCAGGTACAGGACCCTGAGACTGTCCGGCGGAACCTCTCTTCTCACAGAAACCAGCGGCATAGGATAAGCCTTTCAGGAAGCTTTCAGCGGTCAGCTAGTAACTACTCAGGTGTTGAGGCTGTAGGCTGAAGGCTGTTAGTCGTTGCGCATGGACCGAATCAAGGCGCCCAGCACCTTTACGGTCTCCATCGTTTTCGCGTCGCATTCGGCAAACGCCTGGCTCATCCGTATGCATTCCTACAGTCTAAAAGCCTACAGTCTATCTACCTGAATAGCTACGTCAGCTAAAGCTAAAGACTGACTGATCGCTTGCCCCATCAGCGCAACAGGTTGAGGGTCGTCTGTTGAATCTCATTGGCCACGGAGATCGTCTTGGCGTTCGCTTCGTAGCCTCGCTGCGCAATGATCAGATTGACCAGTTCGGTTCCCAGGTCAACATTCGATTGCTCCAGGGCCCCGGCGACGATCGTGCCCCTCCCACCGGTTCCGGCAGTACCGAATTGTGCCACCCCGGAATTAGGGGTCTCCACAAATTGCCCATTGGCGAGCCGAAGCAGGCCGGCTGGGTTCGAGAAAGTGGCGAGCTTCAGCGTGTCGATTTCCTGCACTAGCCCATTGCTGAAGATCCCATTGACCTTGCCGTCACTCCCGATATTGAAGGAGCTGAGAGCGCCGGGCGGTACACCGTCCTGCTGCTTCATGGCGACATTCGAAAAGGCCGCAAATCCCGTGAGATTATTGAAGTCGATTGAAAACAGTTGGCCAGAGCCCGCCGCGTTCCCTGGGTTAAAGGTAAAGACGCCTCCCCCCGAGCCTGGCCCTGTGATATTGCCGTCGATACTTCCGCCGCTGGAAAAGGTAATGGTCCCTGACGCGCCAACACCCATGGTACCAGTTTCGCCTGTACCAGACGCCGCGGCTGCTACAGCATAGTTCCATACGCCCGTGTTGGCCGATGTCGCCGGCGTGAATGTGACGCCCAACGAGTGCTTGCCTCCCAGGGAATCGATGATGAAAAAGCTCGTATCCAGAACGCGATCGTCCACTGGTGTGCCTGGATCATCCACGGCATTCGCATTGAGATTGCCGGCTAGTTCGACCTGTGTGGTCGGGGTGGCGGCGTTGCTCCCCAATGGGATCTTAATGTCGCCATTGATCCCCTGGACCTTAAAGCCGGTCCCGGAATCGACCAGATTGCCGTTGGCATCGAGCTCAAAGGAGCCGACCCGCGTGTAGATTTGACTCTCCCCACTGCTCAGGGTGTAGAAGCCCTCGCCCTGAACAGCGATATCGGACGATCGACCGGTCGGCTCGATCGCCCCCTGCGTCATAATATTCAGGACGCCACCCACGATGACCCCCGCACCGATCTGCAGTGGATCGGTCCCGCCCGTCGTTGCCGACGGCGCCGACGCCCCCTCGAGGGTCTGAACCAGCAGATCGGAGAATTGCGCCCGGCTTGCCTTATAGCCGGTCGTGTTCGCATTCGCGATGTTGTTGCCGATTACGCCCAAGGCGGTCTGATAGGCCTTCAACCCGGTGATGGCGGTGGAGAAAGTGCTCATCGATCATCCCTCCTGTTATCGGTTAGTATTCCCAGTTCATAATGCGGCGAGTGATACGCTGGAAACTCCATTGAGCGGCACCAGACGTCCTTGAATGAGCAGGTAGGGGTGCGACCCGTCGAAGGTCACGCCCGCCACCTGCCCTGACGCGGTGCTGATGCCGGCGACACCTCCGCCGGTCTGATCGGTGGCCGCCACCTTGTAGAGGTAGCGTCCTCCCGGGATCGGCCGTCCATCGCCGCCAAGCCCATCAAAGGCGAACTGGTGCGGTCCCGCCGCCTGCGCCCCCAACAGAATCGTCCGGACCGGATTACCCTGAAGGTCCTGGATTTGGAGCTGAACCGACGCAGCGTCGCTCGGTAGGCCATAACGTAGCGTGGCCGAGCCAGCCCCTGTCTGTTCGAAGATGGTACCGTTCGCCGCAACGACCTTTCCGATATAGCTTGATGCCAGGACCGCATCGAGCGAACCGCTCCCGCTGGAGGCGGCAGATGAGGCCGCCAATGCATCAATCGATTTATTGATATTCTGAAGCTGCTCCAGTGAGCTGAACTGTGCGGTCTGCGCGATGAAATCAGCGCCCTTCGCCGGATTCAACGGATCTTGATTGCGCAACTGGGCGACCATCAGCTTCAGGAAGGCATCCTTCCCAAGGCCTTTGTCGAGCTTGGATCCAGCCGCAGCGCCTGCGGTCTGCAGGCGCTGCGCGTTTGAGACGCCCTCATTCGTTATCTCCATCGATCATCCCTCCTACGATGTAGGGGCAGGGCTTGCCCTGCCCGAAAAGGGCGCAGCAAGCAGCGCCCCTACGTCGCTAACCGTTGACTGCTGATCGCTGATCGCTGTCTACAACGCTCTTGAGCGGAACGAGCGAGCCCCCCACAACCAGGAACGCCTGCCCACCCTCGAATCGTACATCACTGACACGCCCGGAGGCAGTGCTAATACGAGCGATCGGCAGACCTCCCGCATCGGTGGCCATGACCCTGTACAGGTAGAGGCCGGACTGAAGCCCTCGCCCATCGAACGGAAGCTGGTGAAGTCCTCCGGGCTGCGGCCCAAGCTGGACCGTCCTGACCACCACCCCCTGGAGGTCCCGCACCTCGACCTGCACCGAGACGGCGGCGGTGGGAAGGCGGTACTGGAGGGTCGGTGGGATCGGTTCGCGCAGGTCGATAACTGAGCCGTTCGCCGACACCTTCCGGCCGATCCGGTCCCAGACCACGCTGCGGCTGACCGGTCTCTGAGGGGCTGCGAGGAGACCTGCCCGTGGGGCCAATGATCGCTCTCTCGTTAACTGCGCCGTCAGTAGACCAAGGGAGGCATCATTGGTAAGGCCGCTGGCCAAGGTCGGCGCCAGACCATGGGGAGGAAGACTGTTGAAGCCGTTCACGCGCGATCGAATCGATTTCGTGGCCTGGCTCTGCTCCAGAATCGTGTCGAATGCGCTCTTGCCGGGATCGACCGCCGCGCTTCCCCCAAGGTTCCGGTCGATGAGCGCCGCGGCAGCCTTCTGTGCCAGCGTACTGAGGACGCTGATCCCAATGGCGGCAATGATGGGAATCATCTTGGCTCTCCCCTTTCTCCTAGACAGTGATATCGAGCAAGCTGTCCGTTTTCATCGATAAAGCATTTGGCGGCACTAATCCTCGATCACGCCAGGGGATCGCTTCTCGCGCATACTCGATAGTGGGAGAGGGTCGAAACCCGTTCCCCTCAAAGCTCCCATGGCGAAGGTCCAACCCGACCTGGACACCGAGATCGGAAACCCGGATTCCCTGCTGATCGAGGGCAGTCCTGAGGCGACCCAGATCGTTCGTCAAATATTCACCTGCGGCGTGACTCTGGACCTTGATGGCTGCTACGATCCCCCCATCCTTCCACGAGATATCGATCAGTAGCTCGCCGAGCGCCTTGGGATGAAGGCGGAGATGCACATGGCCTCCCTCGTTTCGCAGACTCATTCTGGCCGCCTCAGCCACCTGCTCAGCCACATGATCGACGAGCGATCCGGCATGCACAGACGGCGCAGCAGATCCTGAACGAGGCCCCTCTGCCCTCGGCTCGGCGGCGAGCACGAAATCGCCGCCGACCTGTCGTCCGTCGTGAGAAGGAGGCGACGAGCGTTCAGACGAACGGCTCCCACCCTCCGAGTCGAAGGCTGACCTATCCTGCTGGCTGCCTTGCGTGGCCTCGAGTGGGGGCGACTCCTGCCGCATTGCCGCGATGGGAACTCCGCTCGACCGCCCCACCTGTACCCCTTCGTGGGATCCCTCGCCCTCGAATAGCGTAGGTCCGAACACCTTCGTCGGACCAGACGCCGTCGAGAATTGGATTGCTGTGCGCTGAGGGAGCGATGAGCTGCCGGTCTCCTCTGGAGTCGTGACTACAGCCCTCGTAGGCTCTTCCATTGAGGCCGCCATCACCGGCAGACTGCCCTTCTGCTCCATTACCGGATCTCCAATCGAGCGGCTGATGCCGTCCTGGACCTCATTCGCTGAAATCATGAGGAGGCGAGCATCTTTGGTAAAGAGGAGATCCCCCGACCTCTGCCCTCCTTCCGGTTGGTCCGCGCCGGCAAGCGGAACACGGAGGACCTCTCTCGCGTTGACGGGCTCTAGCGTAACGCGCGCGTCTGGGGGCGGCGGTACGACAGCCTGTGGCGAGGTCTCGACTGAAGCTACGGCGACGACGGTCTGCGACGGGAGGTCCACGACTCGGTCGGGGCTGGGGACGGTCTCTGGCTGCTCGATCCGGACGGCCTCCACAGCGCTTCTAAACGGCGTGACCGGCTGTCCTGCTATACGGGGATCGCTGGGCTCTGCGTTGACGGGCTCCAGCGTGACGCGCGCGTCTGAGGGCGGAAGCACGGCAGCCCGTGGCGAGATCTCGACCGAAGGCACAGCGGCGACGGCCTGGAACGGGAGGTCTACGACGCGGTAGGGGCCGGAGGTGGTCTCTGGCTGCTCGATCCG
>JANGEZ010000067.1:0-3034 GCA_031838355.1 Candidatus Methylomirabilis sp. bin48
CAGAAGCCGAAGATTGGCTATGGAAGCGGATATTCCTAGTGTGCTATTGAGGAAAAAAGACTTGACAGTCTTGGAATCGTTAGTAGTATAAAAGTAGGCTTGTGAGATGCGTTTTCCTTGGATTACGTCACGCGACGGTGAGTGGCGGGACCAAGGGCGTAAGGAGGTCAGTCGACAATGAATGACCCTGAAAAGGGCTCGGCAAGGTTAAGTTCTCTCAGAAAGACTATGCGGAAGCTTTCCGAACAGCTTCCAGGGAGCGACACAACGTTCCACCGTAAGCTTTCTCAATACGAGGATGAGATCGAGGTCCTCCATACGCAAGTGAAGACGCTCGAAGAGGAGATTTATCACCTGAAGCGGCGACTGGACCAGGCCCCGAAAGAGTTTGAGTTTCTCCGGTCCAAGCTCGACCAATCCCGTGAACAGTTGGGTCAGGCGTATCATCAGAATCAGCGGATGGTTGAGACCTTGCAGCAAGCGAAAGAACAGATAGAGAGCCTGCGGGAGGAGGTAGAGAAGCTCTCGGCCCCGCCGAGCCCGTATGGGATCTTCGCGTCGATGAACCCCGATAGGACGGCCAACATCTATACGGGTGGCCGTAAGATGAAGGTTAACCTCCATCCTTCAGTGCTACCTGAAACGCTTCGTAAGGGCCAGGAGCTGATCCTGAATGAGGCGTTCAATGTGATTGAGGCGGCAGGCTTCGATGAGCAGGGCGAGGTCGTGACCCTGAAAGATCTGCTCGATGAAGGCCGGGCTATTGTCACCCTACGAGCCGATGAGGTGCGGGTGGTAGAGATGGCCGATCCATTACGGCAACTCTCCCTCAAGGCAGGTGACCATCTGCTCCTCGACCCGCGGTCCGGGCACGTTCTGGAGCGGTTGCCCAAGAGCGATGCCCAGGAGCTTTTCCTCGAAGAGGTTCCGAGTATCGGCTATGAGGCCATCGGTGGTCTCGGTCCCCAGATCGAGATGATTAGAGATGCCATCGAGCTGCCTCACCTCTACGTGGACTATTTCCGGGAACACCAGCTCCAGCCTCCGAAGGGGGTGTTGCTCTATGGGCCGCCAGGTTGTGGCAAGACCCTGATCGCGAAGGCGGTCGCGCATTCCCTGGCCGAGCAACTGGCGAAGAAGACCGGGCAGGCGGTGAAGGGCTACTTCCTGAACATCAAGGGTCCTGAACTGCTGAACAAATATGTCGGCGAGACGGAGCGGCAGATCCGGGAAATCTTTAGCAAGGCTAAGGAGAAGGCCACCGAGGGGTCGCCGGTGGTCATCTTCTTCGATGAGATGGATTCTTTATTCCGGACTCGTGGTTCGGGCATCTCCTCGGATATGGAGTCTACGATTGTCCCACAATTCCTGGCGGAGCTCGATGGCGTAGAGGGACTCAAGCACGTCATCGTCATCGGGGCTACGAACCGGCAAGACCTCATCGACCCGGCGGTGCTGCGTCCGGGACGCTTCGATGTCAAGATTAAGATCGATCGGCCCGATCAGGATGCGGCTCATGAGATCTTTTCGAAGTACCTGACACCTGAGCTGCCGTTCGCAGCTACTGAGATCAAGGCCAATGGGACACCTGAAAAGGCAGCAGCAGCCATGATTGGGGCGACAATTCAGCTTCTGTACGCCGCAGTCCCTGAGCATCGCTTTCTGGAGGTTACCTACGCCTCCGGCCAGCAGGAAACGCTTTACTTTAAGGACTTTGCCTCAGGGGCGATGATCGAATCGATCTGCACGAGAGCCAAGAAGCGGGCGGTCAAAAGGATGATCGCGACGGGCGTCAAAGGCCTGACAGTTGAGGATCTGCTCGATGCAGTCCGGACCGAGTTCAGGGAGAATGAAGATCTTCCAAATACCACCAATCCGGATGACTGGGCCAAGATTGCCGGGCGGCGGAGCGAGCGTATTGTCAATGTGCGGACAGTTTTTGACCGTGAAGAGAAGCGGTCCCGCAATGTTGAAACAATCCCAACCGGTCACTATCTGTAATGAGGCGTAACTGCTCAGGTGTTTAGGCTGAAGACTGAAGGCTTTTAATTGACGGAACTGCGCTATCAAATAAATTTGGCGAAGTGTTTGGGCTATTTGCCCAACGGGAATTCATCACGTGAACCAAGAGTCGTAGAAACCAAGAAGGTCCTGAATGGCTTGATTCCTGTCTTGCGAGATAATGTATAACCTTCAGCCTTCAGCCTAAACACCTGAGTAACTACACATGGCGATCGAAAAGATCATGGGGACCGAGACCGAGTTGGGGATCAGTACAAGGAATCCATCCGGTTTCGATCCCGTATCCGGTTCTAGCTTGTTGATTAATAGCCAGCGTCCCCTCGCTGAGATGAGGACGATGTGGGACTACACGGGTGAGAATCCGCTCCTCGACGCTAGAGGATTTGAGGTGAGTGGGGAGTACGAAAGGCCAAGCCAGGCGGATAATCGCACCATCAACAAGCCGCTTCGAAACGGCGGCCGTCTGTATGTTGACGGGGCCCATCCCGAATACTCCACGCCGGAGTGTACCAACGCCCGAGACCTGGTCTGTTACGAGAAGGCCGGCGAGCGGATCTTCGAAATGTGCCTGGCCTCAGCCAACCTGACTTTGCCGGAGCGGCAGCGGATCTTCATCTACAAGAATAATAGCGACGGAAAAGGGAATAGCTATGGCCATCATGAGAACTACTTGATGGAGAGGAGAGTTCCCTTCGATCAGATTGTCCGAGGTTTCACTCCCTTCTTAGTGACCCGTCTGATCTTTGCGGGCGCGGGTAAAGTCGGGGCCGAAAATGGCGCCGACCCGTGCGATTACCAGCTCTCTCAACGGGCTGATTTCTTTGAAAGCTTTATCGGCCTCGACACCATGGCCAAGCGACCGATCATCAATACCCGCGATGAGCCCCACGCCGACGAAGAGAAGTACCGCCGCCTCCACGTCATCGTCGGCGACTCCAATATGTCGGAAGTCGCGACCTACCTGAAGGTCGGGACGACCGCCATCGTCCTGGCCATGATAGAGGACGGCTTC
>JANGEZ010000068.1:0-2199 GCA_031838355.1 Candidatus Methylomirabilis sp. bin48
AAAAGCGAGCACGATTGTCAATGGTTTTTGGCGCGCGACTCAAGAGGGTGGCACCTCGAAGGACTGCTGCCACGAGTCAAGATGCTCCTGGACGTAGGCTAGAGCCTCCTCGCGGTTGTTGATGAGCCCCGTTGCCTGAGCTTCCCGCAGACGATCAAGCGCAAATCCCAGGAAAGGACCTGGCGTAACGCCGAACGCATCGATTAGATCGCCTCCTCGCACGATGGGCTTTACCTGACTTGTCAGGAACTCGGTTCTGTAGAACCGGAACGCCTCGCGTAGGAATAGCTGATGCCGGCTGAACTCCTCGACTTCCCCGCCAATCGTGGCCAGCAGATCCGCCCAAGAGTGCAACAGCACAACGGGGGCAACATCACCCAGCTCCCGGAAGAAACGATACTGCGCCCTGGCGGTGACCGTCGCCAGACTCGAGAGATGGATCGGTCGCAGATGATGTCGCTCGATGTCGGTCACGAGGCTCGTTGCCCGCCGACCCAGTCGAAGGCGTTCGTAAAGGCGAGTGAGGATTGGCAGGCCGGCTTGCTCGTGCCCCAGGAACCGGACTCGACCATTCGGTAGCATGCTCCGGGTCTCCGGCTTGCCGATGTCGTGCAGGAACCCCAGCAGCTTGAGGATGGCGGCCTCGGTGACGCCCGCCTCGATCTCCAGGCTCAGCCGCTCGCGTAACCAGAGGGCGTCTTCCGGAAAAAGCTGCTCAAGGTTCGTGAGTAGTAGTTCGACAGACTCAAGCGTCTGAAGCGAGTGTTCCCAGAGGGGCAGGCGATGCGGCATGCTTGCCGGAACTGATTTGAGCGCCTCGACCTCCGGGACCAATACCTTTAGAAGCTGCAGGACGTCGAGGTGCTCGATCCAAGGCGCTGCAGGGACCGTATCGAGGATCCTGAACAGCTCGTCTCGCAGACGCTCCCCGGCCACTGTCCCGAGGAGCGATGCGCGCTCGATGATCCACTGCCGAGTGGTCTCCTCGATGGTGAAGCCGAGCTCTGCAGCCAGGCGGATTGCCCTGATCAGGCGAAGCGGATCGCGATCGAATGCCGATGGGGCAAGGGCTCGCAGGCGCTTTTCCATCAGATCGTTCAGCCCACCTGTTGGGTCGATTAAACATAGGGGGTCGGGGGTCGGGGGTCGGGGGTCGGAGCTATCGATGCGCACGGCCATGGCATTAACTGTAAGGTCGCGGAGAGCCAAATCATCTTCGATCGTCTCGCCCTTCGATCGACTGATGTCGATCTGGACGATCATCCCTACAGACCTGTCCTCGACCCCGATCGGGGATCGGATGATGACCCGAACCGTCTCTGGTTCAAGGCGAATGAGGCTGCCTTGCAGTGCCGTGGCCAGATCGCGACCGAACAGTTCCGGTTTCCCCCAGATCACCAGGTCGAGGTCGATCCGCCTCGCCCTGCCACGCCTGTCCTGAGCCACGTCGAAGGAACCAAGCAAGAGATCACGCAGGTACCCACCGACCAGATACAGGGGGCCCACCCTGCTGGCGGCCGCGACCGCCTCGACAGCCCGAAGGTACGTGTCGCGCTCCAGTTCGTCCAAACCGAAGCATGACGCCGATTTCATCGGGTAGAGGGGTAGAGGTTGGAGAGGGGGCAGTCGTCACACAGGAGGGTATGCGTCTTGCAAGTCTTTTGGGAAGGGATGGCAAGCATCAGGTCATCAAGCGGATTGCTCAGAGCCCTGCGCGCCTTCCTGGAGCCGTAATGGCGTTCCAGGGCCGTGTGAATCTTGGCTATCAGATTCATTGAGGCCACCCCTGGGTCTTCGTCGGTTACGATTGCGGATTGCGGATCGAAGGCACAAGAGTTGCTCCTGTTCTCCATTCCGAAATCGGCCATCTACAATCCATAAGGAGGGAGGCAACGGCAGGCTACCGGACCTCTGGCTGGAAGTCAACAGCAATTGCCTACGAGAAAAATTCGCTTGCCATGACTGATTCTGGCCCTATATGATAAGTGGGCAGTTGAATTGAGGAATCGCTCACGTTGCCCTCGTGTATAAGGAGCCGGCACAAAAGGCAGACCAGCGGTTTCTCCGATAAGGAGGCAGGTTGATGAGGATCACCGCAGAGATGAAGATCGACAATGTGGTACGGCAGTACCCGGAGACCGTCCAGATCTTCAACCGCTACGGCGTCGCCTGCCTGGGGTGCTCTGCGGCTGAGTACGA
>JANGEZ010000069.1:0-3538 GCA_031838355.1 Candidatus Methylomirabilis sp. bin48
CGCACCCCGCATGCTTTGTGTCTCTGGGGATGTAGCGCAACCGGCCGGCCTCTTCACGAAGCAGGGCTGCCACCTTGGCTGGGGCAAGGGGTGGCGACTCACTGAAGACGATACGGATCGTCTTACCGGCAGCATCGACCTCACGGATGTGGAGCGCCCGGGCCAGGATCTTGAGGGTCATTGCGGTAAGCAGTCGCTCTGTCTCATGGGGAGGCTCACCGAAGCGATCGATTAGTTCCTCTCGAAGGGCGAAGACCTCCTGTGTAGATGTGAGCGCAGCCAACCGTTTATAGAGCTGGAACCGGACGTTGGGATCCTCCACGTAGGTCTCCGGCACATACCCTGCCGCCTCCAGCCTGATGGAAGGCTCGATAGACTCCGCAGTCGCTTCACCCTTCAGTTCCCTGACCGTTGACTCGATCAGTCTACAGTACAGATCAAATCCCACGGCGGCGATCTGACCGTGCTGCTCGGGTCCCAGGAGGTTGCCCGCTCCTCTGATCTCCAGGTCCCTCGCCGCCACCTTAAATCCAGAGCCGAGATCGGTCAGTTCCGCGATGGCCTGGAGCCTCTTCTTTGCCACCTCTGAGAGTACAGCATCCTCTGGCACCAAGAGATAGGCGTACGCTCGATGCTTGTCTCGACCGACCCGCCCGCGAAGCTGGTAGAGCTGCGCGAGGCCCAAAGCATCGGCTCGATCAATGATGATGGTGTTGGCGGCGCCGACATCCAGACCGGATTCGATGATGGTAGTGCACAGCAAAACATCGAACGTACCGCTGTAGAAGTCGCACATAATCCGTTCCAGGCGCTCTTCCGGCAGCTTGCCGTGAGCCACCGTCAACCTCGCCCGTGGAACCAACTGTTTGATCAGGCGTGCCACGCTATGGATGCTCTCCACGCGATTATGAACGAAGAAGACCTGTCCCCCTCTGTCCAGCTCCTGTTCTATCGCCTCCTTGATGATGGCCTGATCGAACCTGGCTACGGTCGTCCTGATCGAGAGGCGATCCTCCGGAGGGGTCTCGATCGTACTGATGTCCCTGACGCCCAGTATCGACATGTGCATCGTCCTCGGGATCGGCGTTGCGGTGAGCGTCAGGACATTGACCTGTCGCCGGAGCTGCTTCATGCGCTCCTTGGCCGCGACGCCGAAACGGTGCTCCTCATCCACCACAAGCAGTCCAAGGTCCCGAAAATGGACATCCTTTTGAAGCAGGCGGTGGGTACCGATGACGATATCTACGATGCCGTCACGGACGCCACGCAGTACGTCGCCCTGCTCCTTACGACTACGGAAACGCGAGAGCATCTCCACCTTGATCGGGAAGTTGCCGAACCGCTCGGAAAAGGTCCGGAAATGCTGCAGGGCGAGGACAGTGGTCGGGACCAGGACCGCCACCTGCTTCCCCCCCATAACCGCCTTAAAAGCAGCCCGCATCGCCACCTCGGTCTTACCATATCCGACATCACCGCAGATCAGGCGGTCCATCGGCCGGTCCCGCTCCATGTCGGCCTTGGCATCGGCGATCGCCAGGAGCTGGCCAGGGGTTTCCTCGTATGGGAATCCAGCCTCGAATTCCCGCTGCCAAGGCGTATCAGGAGGGAGGGCATACCCTTTGACCACCTGCCTGGCCGCATACAGCGTGAGCAGCTCCTGGGCCATCTCGCGGACGGAAGCCCTGACCCGCTCCTTGGCCTTGGTCCAGGAAGCGCTCCCCAACCGGTCGAGGGCGGGTGAATTGCCATCAGCGCCCGCATATCGATAGACCAGATTGAGCTTGCTGGTTGGTACATAGAGCTTGGCGTGATCGGCATAGACGATGAGCAGGTAGTCACCCTCTGTCTCGCCGGTGGCGAGCTGCCGAAGCCCTTTGTACAGGCCGATCCCGTGATCCTCGTGGACAACGAAATCGCCATAGACCAGGTCCTGAAACGAGGCGAGGGGGGAGACCTCCTTCGGTCGTAAGCGACGGGGCGGAATGTGTCGAGTCCCAAAGATCTCAGACTCGGTGATATAGGTCAGTGAAGCCTCATCCAGGTGGAAGCCGCCGCTGAGTTCGCCAGCGAGGATAGTGATCCCGCCTGGCAACGCCATCCCGGGGCTGAGAGAGACTGCGACGTCATGTTCCTTGAGCACTTCAGCCAGGCGCCGACCCTGGGCCTCGCTCCTGCAGACCAAGTGGATTCTTCGACTCTGCCGACGCCACTCTTCGAGGTCGCGTATGAGCTCCATCATTCGTCCACGGTAGGCCGGGATGGTACGCACCTGGAAACCGATAGTCGCCTCTCCCGAAAGGCTGTGAGTTAGTAAGAACTCCTCCAGGAGGATCCGCGGCATCAGGGAGAGTTGAGCCTCAAATGCGCTCCACAAACCCCCCATCCCCCCTTTACAAAAGGGGAGTACGGGGGGTTTTGACGTGCGGGGCACAGAGATCTCCGTACCGTGTTCCGCGAGGCTTGTACCATTGGCCTTAAGGCCCGACTGGTCTACCAGGACCCACACGGCATCGGGCGCAACGTACTGCAGGAGATCGGCTGGTTCCGGATAAAAGTACGGAAGATACGCATCAAGACCAGGGAACGGGCGGCGATCCTCAAGCGCTCTGATGACCTCGGAGGGAACTGAGTCGCTCTGGGCCTCCTCTACCTTACGAAGTGCGTCCAGGGCCTGCTGACACGCTTCATCCGTCAATGGCACTTCTACAACAGGCAGGACGGTGACCTGCTCGGTAGGGCGGACGGATCGCTGGGTGGCCGGATCGAATACGCGGAGCTCAAGTACCTCGTCGCCAAAGAACTCAGCGCGAACTGGAAGATCAGACTCCTCGACACGGCTCAGGACGGATTTGGGAGGGAAAAGGTCGAGAAGATTCCCGCGCAGGCTGTATTCACCGCGGTCTGTCACCTGATTCACTCGACGGTAGCCACCCACCTCAAGTGCAGCTAGAAGCTCATCCCGCGCGATCAGTCGTCCAACGTACAGCGTGAAGGCTGCTCCCAGGAGGGCCGATGGGGGGGAGAGGCGTTCGAGGGCAGCCCGGAGAGAGACAACCGCCAGGGGAAGCTCCTTGGTGGCGAGACCCGCCAGACAGGCAATCCGCTGATATCCGGTCTCGGGGTCCTCATCACGTTCGGGTAGGAAGCCCACCGGGCCGCGGAAGAAGACTTGCAGATCCTTCGCCAGCAGCTCGGCCTCGGCGGACGAGGAGGCCAATACCACGAGGGGACGCCTCGCCAGATGGGCGATCCGGGAGAGGATCAACGCCTTCGAAGCTCCGAAGAGACCGGTCAGATACAGCGCGTCGGCCCCGCTGTCAAGTCGAGCCGCGATCTCAGCGATCTCAGGGATCAGGAGATCCTCTGACTGCTCCATTGATCGTATCACCATAAGGTCAGCTCTCAGCCATGTATTACTCAGAGCATAAAATAGCTTGTCTCCCCCTTTAGCAAAGGGGGGTAAGGGGGGTTTTGAACGATCGGGAAAACCCCCTCAATCCCCCTTTTTAAAGGGGGAAGTTGCTGGAGATGTTGTGCA
>JANGEZ010000070.1:0-2629 GCA_031838355.1 Candidatus Methylomirabilis sp. bin48
CAGGTTGCTATGCCATGCCGATCCATGAAGCGTCGGATGCGTGAGCGTTCCAGATACTCACCATACGGCTGCCATGCGTACTTACTCATCGCCACATCGTGCATGTTCGATATGCGCCCCATAGCGGCACCTCCTGGTTAAGTCGCCCCAGTGTGTCATAGTCTCTGCCTACTCCTTGTATATTTATTCATGGAGCAGCATAGCATGGCAAGCAGTCAACCCGGACGTGACACCCAAGAACAGCGATAGAGATGCTCAGCGTCCACCACGCGGCCACCAAAGGTCTTTTGACCACGCCGTCGCGCGCCTTCGACGGGCCAGCAGGTTGCCGTCGTGCTCTCTGAACCACTCAGGGGACGCGTCCTGGCCCTGTTACGCTCCCGCCGGACAGACACCTCCCTCCCCCTCACGTGGGGCGGCACGCTCTCTGGGGCCGCAGGCTGTCAGGGAGCCCCCGCGAGCACGACACACTGCTGCCGGATCTGATGGACTCGGGTGAGTGTCTCAGGCGTCCCTGCCCGAGGCCGACGAGGCCTGCCTGAGCAGTCTCAGGGTCGCCCATCCGTCGCAGCCAGTCGCCCACGGGATCAGGATCGGGAGACGCCGTGCGGTCGAGCAGCGTCAGCCGCGCGGCTTCGCGGTCCAGCTCCCGGAGGTCTTCGAGGGTGCAGCCCCCGCTTGCAGGAGCAGGACGAGGGTCTCGACAAACACGGACGGGGCGTAGCCCCGTGGGCTTCTGGGACGGGGCCGATGCTGATCCGCCAGGGTCCTCCGCCCCAGCCCGTGGTGCTACTCGGCCAGTAGGGCCAACCCTCCGTGGGCGGTCAAGGTCTCGTCGCTCCGTTGCAGCTTGAACGGGAACACCGTCCGTCGTATCATGGGCCGCACCTTGTGGGTGAAAGGGACTGTGTCGAGCACACCCCTTTATATCCGCTCTCAGAGCGGCCCACAAGGTTTTTGCGTTATTCCTATCGCTGTTTTAGGGTCATCCGGGAGGCCCTGCACCGCTCAGGGGGCAATCAATCGAAGGCCGCGAGCGCCCTTGGTCTGCAGCGGACCTACCTTGCCCGCCTGATCAAGGAGTTGCGGATACGCGAGAAGAGTTGATACTTACACCAATAAAATTTTTTCTTGATTTAGTAGTCTAATGTATAATACGACGAGTAAACAAGGGATTGGGATGGGTCATTGCGAGCGCAGCGAAGCAATCTAACCGTTCTTCACCCCTACTTCCCCGATCTCACGAATACAGAACGGTGAGATTGCCGCGCATCCTTCGGATGCTCGCAATGACGGACAAATGTATGGGTTATCTTGTCAATCGCTATTCTTGGGAGTTGAGAGGAGAAAGATCAGGGAGATCCGATGGCACTCACCGACCGGCAGCGACAGATCCTGAACTTCATCGCCAACTATAAGGCCCGGCATGGTGCCCCCCCGACGCAGCGCGAGATCGCCCGACACTTGAAGATCTACGTCCGTGGCGTCCAGTATCACCTTGAGCGCATGGAGAAGGCCGGCTATCTCACACGCACGCCCAAGCGGGCGCGGGCCATCGACCTGCGCCGGGAGCAACGCGCCACCCTCACGCCCCTACTCGGCCGGGTGGCGGCCGGCAGACCGGTTCTGTCCGAAGAGCATATCGAGGCCACTTACCCGCTTCCCCAGGAATGGACCGGTAGCGGGAAGACCTTCCTATTAAAGGTTCAAGGCGACAGCATGCGCGATGCCCGCATCTTTGACGGTGACCTCGTGCTCGTGACGATGCAGCCGGAGGCCCACCCTGGCGAAATCGTGGTGGCCATGGTCGAGGATGAGGTCACCGTCAAGCGCTTCCAGATCGAGGGCACGACCGTCGTCCTCACGCCTGAGAACGAGGACTTCGCGCCGATCATGATCGCGCGAGAGCAGCGGTTTCGGATCCTGGGCAAGGTCATCGGAGTCTTTCGAAAGCTGTAACCATGCAACGTGTGCTCCCGCCCAGGCTCGTCTTGTCCCAGTTCACCCGCACCCTCGACCGGTGGAGGGCACAGGGCGGCCTCGTCCTGCTCTATGGCAGTGAAGAGGTCCGCGCCTATGCTCTGAAGGCGATCGCCTCGCTGCTTGCGCGAGGGGAACATATCGTCTTGATCGACTCGGCCAATACCTTCAACCCCTTCCTGATTGCCGAGGTTGCAACGCGTCTGAACAGGCAACCGAAAGATCTGCTCGACTGCCTCCATATTTCGAGGACCTTCACCGTCCATCAACTGGAGGCCCTCATCACCGAACGCATCGCCGGGGCCCTGAACACCTACGCCTCACGCATCCTGATCGCTTCCGGCTTTCTCCACAACCTCTATGATGAAGACGTGACGCTACAGGAGACCTGGCGGGTCTTCCGAAAGACCGTCGCCCATCTGCGGGCGCTGGCCGATACCGGTACCCTCGTCCTGGTGGTCTGTCCCACACCAACCGCTCGTGGTGAGCCTGGTCGAACCATCCGCCTGCCCGACCGGGATAGACTGCTGGATGCCCTGATCGCTGAAGCCGATAAGGTCATCAAGCTGGAGGTCGCCACACTCTCCCTCGAAAAGCCAGTTCCAGCTTCTGCGTCGCCACCATAAATCGCCGCCAAAAAGACTTGACC
>JANGEZ010000071.1:0-5038 GCA_031838355.1 Candidatus Methylomirabilis sp. bin48
CACGAAGTCTCTTCCAATCGTCCAGAAGGTTTCGTGTCGACTCCTGCCGGAGCCTGACGGCTGCCCGATCAGGGACGCGATGATCGTCAGCAGCCGCAGGTCCTCCCGGAGATGTGCATCCCTCACAGAATGTACGCGGTCTCATCGTGCTGGCTCAGGTCGAGGCCGATTCCCTCCTCCTCATCGCTGACTCTCAGGCCCATCAGCGCATCAACGATCTTGAGCAGAATAATCGTGCCCACGAATGCCAGTGCTATGCTCGCGAGCACCGCAATCGCCTGCACCCACAACTGGCTGGGATTGCCAAAGAACAGCCCATTGGGGCCATCGGGATTGATCGCCTTTGAGGCGAACAGACCGGTTGCCAGAGCTCCCCAGGTCCCGCCAACGCCGTGTACGCCCACGACATCAAGCGAATCGTCGTAGCCGAGCCGCGCCTTGAGGGTACAGGCGGAGAGGCATAAGACTCCTGCGCCGGCCCCGATGATGATGGCTGACAACGGACCGACGAACCCGGATGCAGGGGTGATGGCCACGAGCCCGGCCACGGCGCCGCTTGCCGCCCCCAGGACGGTTGGTTTGCCCCTGGAGCTCCACTCCGTAAACATCCAGGCCAGAGTCCCTGCGGCTGCCGCGACGTGCGTCACGACGAAGGCGCTTGTGGCCAGCTTGTTGGCGGCGATGGCGCTGCCTGCGTTAAAGCCGAACCAACCGAACCAGAGGAGGGCAGCGCCCGTGACCGCCATGGTGAGGTTGTGTGGCGGCATCGGGTGCGTAGGATGGCCGCGACGTCGGCCGATGACGAGGGCAGCGGCCAGGGCCGAAGCACCGGAACTGATGTGGACGGCCGTTCCGCCGGCAAAATCAAGCGCCCCCATCTTGCGTAGCCATCCACCGACACCCCAGACCCAGTGCGCGAGTGGGTCATAGATGAACGTCGACCAAAGAAGGATAAAGAGCAAGAACGAACTGAACTTCATCCGTTCTGCGAAGGCACCGGTGATAAGCGCTGGGGTGATCACAGCAAACATCATTTGATATGCCATAAATGCCTGGTGAGGGACGGTAGCTCCATAGTCGGGGTTGGGGTCCAGCCCTACACCCTGAAGCCCTACCCAGGCGAGGTTCCCGATAATGCCCCCAATATCCGAGCTGAATGCCAGAGAGTACCCAAACAGTATCCATTGAATGCTGATCAGGGCTAAGGCGATGAAGCTTTGCATGATTGTTCCCAGCGCATTCTTTCGACGGACAAGCCCGGCGTAAAACAGCGCAAGCCCTGGCGCCGTCATCAGCAGGACCAATGCCGAGGAGGTGAGCATCCATGCCGTATCTCCCGAGTCGATCTTCGGCGCTGATGGCGGGGGCGATTCAGGGGCTTGGGCTGAAGAAGAGGCTCCCGGAGGAGGGGCCTGTTGGGCGAGGACCATTGCTGGGGCTTGCAGCAGTACGCTCCCCAGAACCAGCAGAATCACGATGTTCATGATGGGTCGATTTCGCATGGCTGCTCCTTACCTCGATGTGGGAGAACGAGAGAAACCAACAAGAATGTAGGAGATGACATTTCTGTCGTGAACTCCAGGAATGTCGGAGTGAGCAGTTTCCGTGCCAATGCCGAATTGTCATTTTGTTGAGGGTCGATACCCCGCGGCTTGCCGCGGGTTCGTCATACCGGCGAACCCCGGATCGGGGTCCGGGGCAGGCGCCGGTATCCAGAGAACCCGCATGAAGCAATCATACTGGATTCCGGCGTGCGCCGGAATGACGGACCAGAACAGAAGACGATACCCCACAGCTTGCTGCGGAGTAATTCACTTGTGGGGCTTTGACTGATTGTGGAACGATCCTGGCCGACCCCTTGTCTGCCAATTCTCGTGACTATGAAATGGGCAGGCTGGAATCGTGCTGCTTACAACTTAGGCGTATCGACGTTTCGCCCTTTTCGCCTTGACAGTCATGCAGTGCTATACTATTTATCTGTATTCGGGATTGAGAACGAGGGGGTTAACGGGGATAGCGTCTATTGCGTCCAGAGCGTCGGTGCGTCTGTTGCGTTGATTGGGTCGCTGAGTCGGTTGCGCTCCACGCGATGACGCCCTCGCTTGGTGACGCGGCGAACTCAATCGTTACGGCAGAGGTGAGCATTGGCCGATCATGTCACTGCGGGAGAGGATAAAGAAGATCGTGTTATCGTGACGCCGGAGGAGAGCAACGCGACCCTTTGGTCGCGGCGGGACTTCTTTTGTCTTGCAGGGTGGGGCGGGATAGCGACTGCGCTCGGTGTTGGTGGCTTGGCGTTCGGACGCTTGATGTTTCCCAGAGTGCTCTTCGAGCCGTTAGCGGTCTTCAAGGCCGGACTGCCGGAGGAGTACCCGATCGGAACTGTCAGCGAACGGTGGAAGCAGGAGGAGCGCGTGTGGATCGTCCACGAGCCTGACGGATTCTACGCGCTCTCCGCGATCTGCACGCATCTCGGTTGCACCCCAAACTGGTTGAATGCGGAGGACAAGTTCAAATGCCCCTGCCACGGTAGCGGTTTCCGCAGGACTGGAGTCAACTTCGAGGGTCCCGCCCCTCGGCCGCTGGAGCGAGTTAAGATCGCTCTGAGTGACGACGGGCAGCTTGTGATCGATAAGAGCGTTCAGTTCCGCTTCGAGAGAGGAGACTGGACCAGGCCCGGGGCTTTTCTCAAGCTCAAGGTCTAGTAATGAAAGGGTACGAGTTCGAATGTCCCATCTGAACGAGCTGACGAAAAAGATTGTCGAGTCGCAGTTATGGCGCTCGATGTTCCGTCACGATTATCTGGATACCCCACGCAACCGGGTGCTGCAGATCATGGCGAATGTCTGGCTCCACCTGCACCCCCCAAAGATCCGACGCCACGCCCTCAGAGTTCGCTTTACCTGGTGTATGGGTGGCATCACCTTCCTGGTGTTCCTGGTAACGGTGGTGACCGGCGTCATCCTGATGTTCTACTATCGCCCGGTAGCTGAGTACGCCTATGCTGATATGAAATACCTGCAGCACGATGTCCCGTTTGGTATGATCATGCGCAACATGCATCGATGGGCAGCCCATGGTATGGTGATTACGGTCTGGCTGCACATGTTCCGCGTCTTTATGACCGGCTCGTATAAACCACCAAGGGAGTTCAACTGGGTTGTAGGGGTCGTGCTGCTTACCATCACGCTGCTCCTGAGTTTTACGGGCTACCTCCTGCCATGGGACCAGCTTTCGATTTGGGCCGTAACGGTCGGAACCAACATGGCCCGCGCCACCCCACTTCTTGGGAGTGAGGGCCCATTTGGCGAGGTGGTCGGCGTCACCCCGCGGTATGACGCCAGGTCCTTCTTGCTTGGTGGTACCCTCGTTGGACCTTCTGCGCTCCTCAGGTTTTACGTCCTGCATTGTATCTTATTGCCCATCCTGGCCAGCCTCCTCATGATCGTACATTTCTGGAGGATCAGGAAAGATGGGGGGGTCTCGGGGCCATTATAGTGATGCGTGGCTAATGATTAGTGAAGAGTCGCGACTAGCGATCAGTGACGAGCGAAGTGATGGCTGAAGTAAAAGAGAATACAGAGGCGAAACCGGCTGTACGATCTGCCGGCACGAATGAGCCTGCAGTGGCCGATCGAGTCCACGTCTGGCCCTACCTTGTCCGCAACGAGTTCATCTGCTCGATTATTGTGATGATTGTTCTGACCGTGTGGTCGATCACGATCGATGCCCCTCTGGAGGAGGCAGCCAATCCTACACAGACCCCCAATCCAAGTAAGGCTCCGTGGTATTTCCTTGGGCTTCAGGAACTGTTGGTCTATTTCGACCCTTGGTTTGCCGGCGTCGTCCTGCCGAGCTTGATCATCGTTGGGCTCATGGTCATTCCGTATGTCGATATCAATCCCAAGGGCAACGGGTATTACACCTTCAGAGAGCGGCCCTTCGCCATCGCGACGTTTCTCTTCGGCTTTTTATTCCTTTGGGTCTCGCTGATCATTACTGGCGTTTTCTTCAGAGGCCCTGGGTGGAATCTCTTCTGGCCGTGGGAGACCTGGGATCCTCACCTGGTCGTTGCGATCACAAATGTCGATCTTTCCGCTTGGGGTCCGTTCAAGTGGATGGGCAACCCCAAGATCTTTGGGGTTGAGATGATCGGGTTCGTGCTGATCTTTCTCTACTTCAGCACGGCGGTCGTTTTTTACTATCTAAGGCGGGACATGAGCGACGCTATCCGTCAGTTGGGCCCTGTGCGCTACGGGATCGTGGCCTTCCTCTTTCTGACGATGATGAGCCTTCCGATCAAGGTTATCCTCCGCCTGGCATTCAACGTCAAGAATGTCTGGGTGACTCCCTGGTTCAATATTTGACGCTACAGTTCGGTTGAGGTTACCTGGTGCAGTGGTGGAGAGGGTGGCGGACGAGTAAGCTGGCAGAGCAGAGATCCTTGCGGGTCTTGTTCTTTATTGTGGGCATGCTCTTTCTCCTGGTGACTGTATGGGCAGTGTGGGACGAGGGGAAGACCAGGCGCCCGTGGAAAGCATACCAGCAAGAGTTCAATCGGTTGGAGTATGAGCGAGTCGCTCAGGAACTCGCCACGGAGCAATCGAAGTTCGGTGCGCCGGAAGTTCGGGCCGCCCTCGGCAAGTTGCGCGAGGACCTGAAGGCGGCGCAGGCGAGGTTGGCCGGACCAGAGGCCGCCAAGGCGCAGCAACTTCTTGCGCAACGTGAAGCCGAGTATGCAGAAGTCAATACGAAGGCCCAGTTTATCAAGAGCGAGCTGGATGAAGCCCTCTACTGGGTGGAACATGCCATTCATGACAAAAAGGACAGCACACAACCCCGAGCGAAGGCGGCGGCGCTTGAACAGCAGTTGCGAGGGCTCACCGCGCAGGTCAATATGTTGAACGCACGGGTGGAGGAAGCTCGGGATGTTGTCAAGCGGTTTCAGGTCGAGGTGGATACTATTCGTGGCAGGATTGACGAGTTGGCCGCGCCGGTTATCACTCTTGAGAAACGTCTGGAGTCAATCGGGGCTCGC
>JANGEZ010000072.1:0-6884 GCA_031838355.1 Candidatus Methylomirabilis sp. bin48
CACTCACCGGCTCCCTGCCACCCTCCTCAAACGGTCTGCCATGCCGATAAGGGGGCAATCCTTTCAGGTATGGGGAAGCCGCATCTTCAAAGCTGGAGGGCATGAGCCGGAACGGGATTAGAAATGCCTGTAGCGGAAGGCGACCGCCACGGCCTCGAGTTTGGTGTGGAGGCCGAGCTTGACGAGGATCTTCTGGGTATGATTGCGAGCGGTGGTGGTGCTGATGTGAAGCTGTTTTGCAATCCCCTTGGCACTCTCGCCACGGGCGATGAACCGGAGGACCTCCTGCTCTCGGGGCGTTAACACCTTCAAGGGAGAGGCGCTCTGTAGAGGGCTCATTCTACCGCCATCCTGGATGGCTCCTTCGCCCCCCAGCAACGATTGCACCTTGCCGAGGAGGACCTCGGTCTCTACCTGCCGGGTCACGTCGTGAAAGAAGTGCACCATGGTGAAGAGGTTCGGCGCACCGGCAGGAACGACGATGGTGCTGACGTGGAGCCAGAGGGGGTGCCCAGCCTTGGTATGGATCATGATCTCACGCCCCTCGACCGGCTCCTCTTTCCTGGCCGAGGTGATCGGGGAGCAGTCAGCTCCACACAGTCGGCACCCTATTCGGTCTCTCCCAGCCCAGACCTCAGAACAGGGTCGCCCCATAACCTCTACGGCCGCGTACCCCACGAGGCGCTCAGCCGCCTCGTTCCACAGGGTGATCATGTGGTCCTGATCGACACCGAGAACCCCATCTGCCGCGTTCGAAAAGATCTCCGTCAGCGAACTATTCATCAGACCTGTCGTATCCATTGCCTGTGCCACGCAGTGTGTGACAATTGACTCCACTGGGAGTTCATTCCCTGCGGCTTGCCGCGAGTTCGTCATACCGGCGGACCCCGGATCGGGGTCCGGGGCAGGCGCCGGTATCCAGAGGGCCCGACTGGATTCTCCCGTATCCAGTACGGGGCAGGCGTGTCAATCACAGAACGACGGGCCAGAACAGAAGACGATATCCCGCAGCTTACTGCGGGGTAGTTCATTCAGAGAGTGTGCTCGTTAAAGATACCGAAACCCACCGGAAAAATCAAGGAGACAGCGGACTGTGATGTTGATCGTTCTTTGAGCTATGTCGGCTTCTGCTGTTCCTCTCGGTCACTTACCGCAGGCTCCTGACGTATCTGGTCAGGCCGGAGGCTAGAGATGTCCATCACCGAATTGTCTACTTCTGCCTCTTCAGAGGGACCAAGTGGTGTCAACCTCTCGAAATCCAATAAGACGCGGCCCACTTCCCGCTCGTTTGAATTCTCGACGGCCTTTTGAACCCCACGCTTCGTGATTCGCCCGATCAGCAGACCGAGCAGAAATGCGACGAGGACGATCCCGACAAACTGGAGCGCCGGCACAGAAATAGATAACGTCTTCACGAAGTCAGCGAAGGCGGAAAGCAGGTCGAGCGCAATCGCCATCATCGCCTAGAGGCTCCTGTTGGCTTTCCAATCGCCCGATGCGAAGCTTCAACTGACACCAATCGCAGCCTTATCCCAGTCCAAGCACCGATGGGGTCCTCATACGACCTGTGAGTGATGGGAGGTTGCATGAGGCTTAAAAACAGGTGGGCGGTAGCGTGTGAGCTGGCAGGAAAGAGAAGCGGCAAGAAAACGCCATTACGGAGCACGCCTCTCGTCATCAACAGCGGTCTCTTCGGTCGCTACCTACTCTTGATCACCAGCGCCGACTGTACTTCCCTGACGCCAGAAACTTCTCGGGATATGGCGACCGCTCGATCAACTTGGGCCTGAGAGTTGACAAACCCGGCCAGGATCACCCGTCCGCGAAAGGTCTCTACTGAGATTGCGAAGCCACTGATTGTAGGGTCGCCAAGGAGTTTCGTCTTGATCTTGGCGGTGATAGCCGTGTCATCAAGATACTCCCCGGTGCTCTCGCGGGTGGCCGTGGGAGCGCAAGCCTGAAGCAAGGGAAAAACAGCGGTAGTAAGAACAGCAATGAACGCTATGCTGGTTCGACTCGGCAAATGCATCAGCACCTCCTTCGGCTATTCGATCCGCCATCAAGGACGCCTACAAGCTTCGAGATACGGGGTCACTATATCAGAAATGCCTGGGGGGAAGAAGCGGTTTGTGCTATCATGCGACTCACTTCCAGGAGGAATCATGCCCCGGCATACAACTTTTCGTCCATTTTTGGGATTGACCATCGGCGATCCGGCAGGGATCGGTCCGGAAATCGTAGCCAAGGCCGTAACGCAGGAGGAGGTGCGGGCAGCCTGCCGTCTACTGATCATCGGCGAGGCTGAAATCATGCGACGGGCCATCAGGCTTTGTCGCCTTGACCTCCTCGTTCGATCCATCGCCTCCCCGGCTGAGGTCACAGCAGACCCGGGCTGTCTTGAGGTGCTGGACCTGAAGAATATTGATACCGCGAACTGTCCACCAGGCGTTCTCGCTCCCCACTGCGGCAGAGCCGCGGTGGAGTACCTCAATAAGGCGATCGATCTCGCGATAGCGCGCGAACTGGACGGAGTCGTGACCGGCCCCCTCAACAAGGAGGCAATGGCCCTGGCGGGGTTCAAGTACGATGGCCAAACGGAGCTGTTCGCCGAGCGGACCGGCACCAAGGAATACGCGATGCTGTTGGTCGTCGGGCGGATGCGGGTTCTCCATGTCTCGACCCACACCTCGTTACGAACCGTCTGCGATAAGGTGAAACAGGCCAGAGTCCTGACCGTCATTCGCCTGGCTCATCAGGTTCTCTGCGATCTCGGATCACGGAAGAAGCGAATCGGCGTTGCCGGCCTCAACCCTCATGCCGGCGAGAGTGGTCGGTTCGGCCGGGAGGAGATAGAAGAGATCATGCCGGCGATCGAGGCCGCCCGGGCCGAGGGAATCAGGGTGGGCGGTCCCTTCCCGCCTGACACCCTGTTCCATCGGCTCAAGCTCGGTGAATTCGACGCCGTCGTCGCCATGTACCATGATCAGGGCCATGTCCCGCTCAAGCTGATCGGGTTCCATCGAGGGGTCAATGTCACCGTAGGGCTCCCCATTATCCGCACCTCGGTGGATCATGGTACCGCCTTCGACATCGCGGGGACAGGGACCGCCAATCCTCGCAGCCTGGTGGAAGCAATCCTGCTGGCCACAAAGTTCGCCCATCGCCGGCGCAAGACACCCCCCGCTCTCGACGTGTAGTCCTGGACGTCGCCCCTGCCTACTATACTCAGGCGATATTGATTCGCCAGTCACCGCGCGCCAGGGCGCCTCAGTGGCGTACCTGGGTCCGACATCCTCATCCCCATGCCACCCATCATCGATTCGTGACCCAATCGATCGAGTTTCTCCATTTGCGCCGGTGTCAGCACCGCCTTCCCGGCCTCGATCGTCTTGACACGACCCACGCGAAGCTCAGCCTGTAGCATCGCAATCTTCTTCGCCAGCGTCTCCACCTTGGCCACGTCCACCTTGTCCTGCTCCAGCAGGCCGTTCAACTCCAGCTCTGCCACATCGATCTCCGCAGTCCGCTTGATCGACTCCTTCTTAAAGTTGACTCGAAGCTCCCTGAGGGTACGCTCCTGATCTGCGGTGAGTCCTAACTGGTCTTGCCACATCAGCATCTGGCTGATGAGCGGCCCTTCATGGCCCCCCCGCCTATGGAACGAGGGGTCTATCCCCATACCTTGCATCATCTCATGGATCCCGCGCATCATTTCGGGAGTCATCCGGTACCCCATCATCCCCGGTCCACCCGCACCCCCCTCCTCGGCCGAGGCCACCTGGTTCCACGTTTGTGGAATCGCCGGCCCCAGCACACCCACCAGAATCAGCGCGGCTGTCACAATTGCTCGCATAGTAACTTCCTCCTCATTAAATGGTTTCTACGGTTTCACGGATCCATGTCCGCTGGGATAACCCGAAGCCCGGTTGCAACATCCGTGCACTGTGACACCAAACACCAGGACAAAGTTTAGCGCGAGCGGACTGGGCCGCCGAAAGCCTCAGCGGCCTCATGATAGAGGGCCTCCGGGCGCTCCTGATATCGTTGAGAAAAATGAAAGACCACCAGCTCCTTCACGTTGGCCTCGCGGGCAAGCAGTCCGGCCTGCCGCGCCGTCAAGTGGTGCCGCTCGGTCGCGTAATCCCGGTCCTGCTCCAGATACATCGCTTCGCAAAACAGGATATCCGCGTCATGCGCCAGGGCGACGATCTTCTGCCGATTCTCATCAGAATATAGCGTGTCAGTGACATAGACCAGCCTCTGACCGCTCGTGATGGTCACGATCTTGTCTCTCAGATCACCGAGCAATAACTCCTGAAATGCCTCGCCGGTCTCATCCCCGCATGGGGCTCGGACTATCGTATCGTCCGGCGCGCCCGCGCGGACCAGCCGCTTGAACTCGGTCAGCCAGGGCCCGGTCGAAAGACCGAGGCGCTTCAGCCGTTCGGGGTCGATATTGATCCGCTGCGCTTCGGCCAGGGCAAAGGCAAGGCACGGGATCTTGTGATCGAGATGTACCGCCTCGACCCGGAACAACGGATCGTCGATCAGTACCCCGGTAAACGGTGAAGGCGGCGGTAGATCGATCCGCTCGAAGCGAGCGCCACATGAGAAGCGGGCTGCGGTGATCTTGTCCGAGCTTACCTCGTAGACGTCGAATGCGAGGGTGTACCCCTCAACTAAGTTCCAGATGTAGCCGGAGAGCTTCCCGCCGACGTTCGAGATGAGGCCTGGCGGTCCGAAGAGGCGAATCGTTTGGTCGCGACCGAGGACGATTCGCAGGAGATGATCGAAGCCAATAAAGTGATCGACGTGGGTGTGAGAGACAAAGATGTCGGTGACCTTCAGCAGATCGGCAGGCGGCTGCGCCGCCAAATCACCGAGGTCTAACAGAAGGGCGCGTCGTTCCCACCTGAGCCTCACAAAGAGGCCGGGATCGCCGAACACCTCATTGAGGAGCCTTGGCTGAAAGAGATTGGTCATTTCAGTCACGCCTCGCTCCACTGTATCATACACCCGAACCACGTTAGTAACGTTTCGTAGAACTCCAGGCGATCCCACTTTTCAACGTGGCTTGTTCTCACCGAAACGTTAACCAGCCAGATGGAAGCAAACCAGCTTCAACTCGGTCATCTCCTCCACGGCGTAGCGCGGGCCTTCCTTGCCGAAGCCGCTTTCTTTCAGTCCCCCGTACGGCATCAGGTCGGCGCGCCATTGCGGGCCCCAGTTGATCATCAGGTTGCCCGCCTCGACCTCGCGCGCGAACCGCATCGCCCATTTCAGATTCTCGGTGAAGATGCCGGCCGCCAAGCCGTAGATCGTGTCATTGGCCAGCGCAATCGCCTCGTCGATGGAATCGAATCGCGTGACCGCGACCACCGGCCCGAACAGCTCATTACAGAAGATCCGCATGTCTGGAGAGACCTCGGCAACGACTGTGGGTGCGTAGATCGCCCCATGACGCACTCCACCAGTCACAACCTGCGCACCGCCTGCCACCGCTTCATCCACCCACTCCTCAACCCGGATGGCCTCTTTTTCCCGGATCATCGGACCCACCTTGGTCCGTTCGTCCAGGGGGTTGCCCGTAGTCAGGGCGGCCACCTTCGGCTTCAGGGCGTCCAGAAAATCGCCGTAGACCTTTTCGCTGGTCAAGACCCGCTGCGTGGAGATGCAGACCTGCCCAGCATTCGAGTAGCCGGTCGCAGCCACGGCCATGGCCACCTTGTCCAGATCGGCATCGGGCATGATGATGACGGGTGAGTTGCCGCCGAGTTCCATGGTGACTTTCTTGATCCCCGCCATCCGGCAAATCCGCTCTCCGACATCGCGGCTTCCCGTAAAGGTGATCTTCCGGACCCGACGATCCCTGCACAGCGCGTCGCCGATCTCCGCTCCTAGGCCGGTCAAGCAGGCAATCCCGTCGGCCGGAAGGCCAGCCTCCAGCAGTACCTCCGTAAGCTTCAGCGCCGAGAGAGGCGTATCCGTGGCCGGCTTGATGACGACCGCGTTGCCGGCCGCCAGAGCGGGTCCAACCTTGTGGCAGACCAAGTTCAGCGGGAAGTTGAACGGGCTGATCGCGACCACGACCCCACACGGCACGCGCAGCGTGAACCCGAACTTACCGGCGGCGCCCGGGGCGCCATCAAAGGGGATGGTCTCGCCATGCAACCGCTTGGCCTCCTCGGCTGACAGGGTCAGGGTCTGCACTGCCCGGCTCACCTCGAAGCGCGACTCCGCCAGGCTCTTGCCCTCCTCGAGAGTAATGGTTCTGGCGAACTCCTCGCTCCGGGCCTCAATCAGGTCCGCCGCCGCTCTCAGGATTCGATAGCGGTCGTAGCCGGGAAGCGCTGCCATCGTCCGCGCGCCACGGACTGCGCTCTCCAGGGCTCTTTCGACATCCCCAGATTCCGCGCATGGTACGGTATCGACCACCGTTCCATCGTACGGGTTCAGGACGTCGATCTTCTTCTCTGTGTCGATCCATTGGCCGGCCGCGTACATCCGCATCGCTATTTCCCTCCTCTTCAGCCGCCCCGCTTCGCTCATCACGAGACCCAGCAAACGCTCCACGGGCTGACCCTACCTCTATTCTATAACAGGAGTTGGTCATTGCGAGGCCAGTAATGGCTCAAAGCAGGGTAGAGGTTGAGGCAGCGGGAGACGATCTGATGCGCTGAGCCTGTCTTGCGCAGGATTTCTGTGACAGGAAGGTAGGCCCCTAACTCCGCCTATCCTCCCCTTGTGTGCATTTCAAGGCGGGGGTCTTGTCTGAGTCCCTCTACCGAGACCAACACGTCTCTAGATCGAATCTCTTTCCGCTCTTCTGCGCCGCGATCGCTTCGCCTGGTCCATCCGGAGACGATGGTGGAGATGAGCTCCGC
>JANGEZ010000073.1:0-9255 GCA_031838355.1 Candidatus Methylomirabilis sp. bin48
CTGGACCCGGAGCAGAACTATAGCTTTAGCGACCACTACCTCGGCGTTGCTTTTGATCTCTCGAACGTGATGTTTATCTGTACGGCCAACCTGGCTGACCCGATCATCTCGGCGCTGCGCGATCGGCTGGAGATCATCGATATCTCCGGGTACACCGAGGAGGAGAAACTCCATATTGCCAAGCGCTATCTGGTTCCCCGACAGTACCAGGAACATGGGATCGACGAGAAGCGCCTGCTGATCACCGACGAGGCGATCCTGAAGATAATCAACGAGTATACCCGGGAGGCCGGGCTCCGGAACCTGGAACGAGAGATCGCCACCATCTGCAGGAAGGTGGCCCGCCTGGTGGCGGAGGGGCAAAAGGGGCAGACCAAGGTGATCCCGGTGGTCCTGCAGCGGTTTCTGGGCGCACCAAAGTTTCTAGCCGACTCGGAACAGGAGGCTGATGAGGTCGGTGTTGCCACGGGTCTCGCGTGGACGCAGACAGGCGGAGATATCATCTACATCGAGTGCAGCATCCTGCGCGGGAAGGGTAGCCTCTTGCTCACGGGGCATCTGGGTGAGGTGATGAAAGAGTCGGCCCAGGCCGCCCTGAGCTATGCACGCTCGCGATCCGCCGATCTGGGGATCAAGGATGAATTTTTCACCAAATCTGATATCCATATCCACGTCCCGGCCGGAGCGATCCCCAAAGATGGTCCGTCAGCCGGCATCACAATGGCCGTGGCGCTGCTTTCCGCCCTGACCAAGGTGCCCGTGAGGAGGGACGTGGCGATGACCGGCGAGGTGACTCTTCGCGGCAAGGTCCTGCCGATCGGTGGGATCAAGGAAAAGGCGTTGGCGGCGAGAAGAATGGGGATCCATACAGTGGTGGTCCCGGCGAGGAACGACAAGGACATCAAAGAGCTCCCTGCCAATGTGAAGCGTGGCATGGAGTTCGTGTTCGTGGACCATATGGACCAGGTGCTCGAAATCGCCCTGGTCAAGCAGACAGGGGTCAAGCGGCGCCTCGCTGCGGCTCTCAGCGCCAAGCGTGGGGCAACCCCTTCGACGGGGCTCAGAACGTGCTTGCCGAGGCACCGGCACCCCGCGGCCCCTGCGCAAGGAACTCCATACAGTGTCTAACGACCGAACGGTCCGGATCGTCCCCTTGGGAGGCCTGGGGGAGATCGGATTGAACATGATGGTCGTCGAAGCGGCGGGCGACCTGCTGGTGATCGATGCCGGGTTGATGTTCCCGGATGATGAGGTGTTCGGGATCGACCACGTGATTCCGGATATGAGCTATCTGCTTGCGCATCGGGAGAAGGTGCGGGCAGTGCTGCTCACTCACGGCCACGAGGATCACATTGGCGCGCTTTCTTACCTGCTGAGCAAGATCAAGGTTCCAGTCTATGGCACGCGCCTCTCGCTGGGGCTGGCGGCAGAAAAACTGAAGGAAGCGAATCTCCTGTCCGATGCCGACCTCAAGCCCATTCGTCCCCGAGATCGCCTTCAGTTCGGCCTCTTCGAGGTTGAGTTTCTTCAGGTCTGCCACAGCATTCCAGACGGCGTGGCACTGGCCATCAGGACCCCAGGTGGCCTGATTATACACACCGGCGACTTCAAATTCGACCAGAGCCCGGTGGATGTCCAACTTACCGATTACCGGCGGCTTGCCGAGCTCGGGGATGGTGGCGTGCTGGCCCTTCTCTCGGATAGTACGAATGCGGGCCGGGATGGATTTACGCCTTCGGAGCAGGTGGTGGGGCAGGCTTTCGACGCAATCTTTAGAGAGGCTCAGGGGCGCGTGATCGTGGCCTGCTTCGCCTCAAACATCCATCGCATCCAACAGATTCTCGATGCGGCGGCAGCTATGGGAAAGCGGGTGGCGGTTTGTGGCAAGAGCATGGTGACCAATACGCGGATCGCGACGGAGTTGGGATGCCTCCGGATCCCTGATGACACGCTCGTTGGCCTGGACGCGTTAGAGCGCCTCCCGATTGCCCAACGGGTGATCGTGACCACTGGGAGCCAAGGCGAACCACTCTCTGCCATCTCCAGGATGGCTATCGCGGCGCACAAACAGGTCCAAGTGGCGCCCGGCGATACCGTCATCTTCTCATCGCGCGTCATTCCTGGCAATGAAAGATCGGTGGCTCGAACAATTAACGGCCTCTACCGACAGGGGGCCCGTGTCATCACTGAGGAGGTGGCTGGGGTCCATGTCTCTGGACATGCCAGCCGGGAAGAGCTGAAGCTGATGCTGAATCTGATCCGTCCCACCTTCTTTGTACCGATTCACGGAGAATACCGCCACCTGCACCTGCACGCCCACTTGGCACAGGAGATTGGAGTACCGGAAGCCCGGACCTTCGTAATCGAGGACGGCGACATCCTGGAGTTAGATGACAACAGCGCCCGGATCGTCGGTAGGGCGCCCGTCGGTCGGATCTTCATCGACGGGAAGGGGATCGGGAATGTTGGGGACGCCGTCATTCGCGACCGGCAGCGGTTGGCGCAGGAGGGGGTCGTGGTCGTGGTCCTTGCGGTAGATCAGCAGTGCGGCAAGTTGGTGACAGGACCTCAGATAATCTGCAGCGGGTTCGTTCATGCACAGGATTCGAAGGCCCTCGCGGAGGGCATCAAAATCCTGGTCTGTTCCGTACTGGACAATGCCTCTGAAGAGGACCGGACCGATCTGCGCCTCATGGAGCAACGGATCAAGACTGCGGTTAAGAAGCGGCTGCAGAAGGAGATCGAACGACGGCCTATGATCCTGCCGGTGATCATGGAGGTGTAACGAAGGAGGCGGTTGATGGCGACTGAAGGCACACCGAAGCCGATGGCGACCCAAGGGGAGCGGCGCGGAGGAGATCGATCGCCAGGGATTCAGATCCTCACACATCCTAAGACCCACGAGGCGTTGGGCATCCTCGGAATCGCCGTGGCCCTCTTCCTGCTGGCAAGTCTCCTGTCCTACGATCCCCTCGACCCCTCGTTCGTCAACTCCGGAGGCGGCCCTGGACATCAGGTGCACAATTATGGGGGGCGGTGGGGGGCAGAGCTTGCTGGTGATCTTCTGGAGTTATTGGGTGTCAGCGCGCTGGCCGTACCATTCTTCCTGGTCCTGTTGAGCTGGAGGTTTCTCAGCGCGAAGGCTACTCCTTTCGTCATCTGGAAGCTGGTCGGGTGCGTCCTGCTCATGGCGAGCCTTGGGCTACTGGCCCAGTTCTTCGCTATGGCAGGACTGCCTGTTGGCCGAACCTGGGAACGCCCCGGTGGTTTTGTTGGCGAAGAGCTGCACCGGATCTTCAGTCCGCTGGTGGGCCCCGTGGGTCTGCCGTTGCTGGGACTCACGACCCTCGTCCTCGGTATGGTGTGCCTGATCAGCCGGCCGCTTGCGGGCCTCTCCTTTGGGTTCCGGGGTGTGATCGAGCGGATAGCGACTCGCGTGAGGGAACGGCGGGCGGCGAAGGCGCAACTGCCGGGCCGAATCCGACCGCCCTATACCCCTCCCGATGAGGAAGAACCTCGGATCGAGAGCCGATCGTTTCCCGTGCTGATGGAGCCTGCTTCCGGGGTGGCCACAGCAGAGACTGAAACCCCCGCAATCGATCCCCCTCCCCAGCCATTCTTTCCCTTTGCGATTTCGAAAGAGGGTTTTCACGTCCCGCCGCTATCGTTGCTCGATCTGCCGAAAAAGGTGGAAAGCGGGCTCTCCGATGAGGAGCGGGAGACGAACGCGCAGATCATCGAGCGCAAGCTGCTGGACTTCGGGGTCGAGGGGAGGGTCACGCAGGCACAGCCAGGGCCTGTCATTACCCGATATGAGATTGAGCCGGGGCCCGGGATCAAGATCAACCGGATTGTCGCTTTGGCTGACGATCTGGCCTTGGCTTTACGGGCGCTAAGTGTGCGCGTCGTGGCGCCGATTCCCGGGAAAGCGGTTGTTGGCGTGGAGATCCCAAACCGCCGTCGTGCTACGGTGCACCTGGGCGAGGTACTGGCGTCCAAAGCATTCGAGGGATCTACTGCTGCGCACCTTCCCCTTGCCCTAGGGAAGGACATTGCCGGCGAACCCTATGTGGTCAATCTGGGCCAGATGCCACATCTGCTTATCGCCGGGGCGACAGGTTCTGGCAAAAGTGTATGCATCAATGCCCTGATTATGAGCCTGCTGTACAAGGCCACAGCAGAAAGCATTCGTCTGCTGCTGATCGATCCGAAACGGGTGGAGCTCTCTGTCTATAACGGGATTCCGCATCTGGCTGAGCGCGTTGTATGCGATCCGAAGGAGGCGGCGAAACGGCTCCAGCGCCTTGTGATCCACATGGAAGGGCGCTACAAACTGTTTGCCAGGCTCGGGGCCAGAAATATTGCCAGCTACAACGAGTTGGAGCTGAAAGCCAAGCGGGAAGGAGGCGGCGAGGTCTTTCAGCCGCTCCCCTACCTGGTGGTCGTCATCGACGAACTGGCCGACCTGATGCTGACCGCTTCCGCCGACGTCGAGCGGTCCATCGTCAGGCTGGCGCAGATGGCTCGGGCGGTAGGCATCCATCTGATCGTGGCAACGCAGCGCCCCTCGGTCGATGTGATCACCGGGGTTATCAAGGCCAATTTTCCGGCCAGACTCGCCTTCCAGGTCTCCTCAAAGGTCGATTCCCGGACGATCCTCGACATGAATGGCGCCGAGCAACTGTTAGGCGATGGCGATATGCTGTTCATCCCGCCATCGAGCTCAAAGCCGCACAGGATTCACGGGTCGTTCGTGTCCGATATCGAGATTAAGCGCGTCGTCGAGTTTCTGGAAAAGCAGGGGAAGGCCGAGGAGTTTCCGTGGTCGCTGCTGCCGGCTGAGGAGGAGCAGGAAAAGTCAGGGGATGAAGACGACGAGCTGTACCGGCAGGCGGTTGAGGTCGTCGTCACCACGCGTCAGGCCTCGATCTCCCTGATTCAGCGGCGACTCAGGATTGGGTTTAACCGAGCGGCGCGAATGATTGAGCGGATGGAGCAGGAACGGATTGTGAGTCGCATTGAAGGGGGCGGGCCGCGAGCGGTCCTCGTGGAACCGCAGAATACGTGAATGATGTGCGAGGTGCCCTCTCCCTCGCCGACGTAGAGGCGACCCTGGCGGTCTCCAGATCTGGGCAGGCACAAGGCCTGCCCCTACAAGGGGAAGGGGGTACGGCGTGCGAAGAGAATGGGGCGGAGTGCGAGGGTCAATGCTTCATAGGTCGGTAATCGGCCTCGCGCTCCTGCTACTCATGGGTGTAGGGTCTCCGCTGAGCGTGTCCGCGCTTACAGCAGATGAGTTGGCAGACAAGGTCCAGGCAACCTACCAGGGCTTCTCGGACCTCCAGGGGACCTTCCTCCAGCGTGCCACGAATAAACTGAGCGGGATGACACAAGAGGCCTCAGGCCGGCTCTTCCTCAAGTGGCCAGGGAGGATGCGCTGGGAGTATGAGAAGCCTGAATCGAGGCTGTTCTTGATCGATGGTAAGACCCTCTGGAGCTACAGCCCATCTGAACGACAAGCCATGTCGCAAGACGTGAGCGGCGTGCTTACGACGAGCCCCATCGGGATCCTGTTCGGGATGAGCAGCCTCCGGCGAGACTTTCAGGTCCGGCCTATCGTTCATGCGGGGACCAAGGACAGCTCAGAGTACCTTCTGGAGTTGACCCCCAAGGGGAAGGAGTTGTCCTTTAAGCGGGTGATCCTGGGAGTGGATCGGGAAAGTTTCTTCATTCAGCGACTGACGGTTTTTGACCTGTATGGCAACACCACTCATGTCGAGCTGTCCAAGCAGAAGGTCAACAGCGGTCTAAGGGACGAGTTATTTCAATTCTCACCACCGCCAGGGACGGATGTCGTGGCTCCTCTCACGCCTCCCGTTCCATGAGCTAAAAGGAGATCACACGTGTCCAATGAGGCGTCCTTCGATATCAGCTCAACGGTTGATTTACAGGAGGTAGACAACGCCGTCCAGCAGGTCATGAAAGAGATCCAACAGCGGTTCGATTTTAAGGGGACAGTCTGTCGCGTCGCGCGGGACGAGCAAGGTCTCCTGCTCCACGCTGACGATACCTACAAGCTGAAGGCCGTTGTGGACCTACTGGAAGCGAAGCTGGTACGGCGAAAAGTGTCTCTGAAAGCCCTTGCCTACGAAGCCCCTGAGCCGGCGGCTAAAGGGACCGTTCGGCAGCGGGTAACGCTACAGCAAGGTATCTCCGCAGACAAGGCTAAAGAGATCGCCAAGGTGATCAGGGGGCTTGGTTTCAAGGTCGCTGCGCAGATCCAAGGCGATCAGATACGGGTCTCGGCAAAGAGCAAAGACGATCTGCAGGCTGTCATGCAAGCGCTCCGAGCACACGATTGTGGCATCGACATGCAATTCGACAACTATCGGTAATACGAACGCCCGATGCCTGGTTTTCCCTTGTCCGGCAAACGAAATAGTGTGGCATTCATCATGTGAAGAGGTTTTTCCGGCCTTGAGTGATAGCATGCCTGAACCTCGTGAAGATGAGAGCAAGACGGTCCTGATTGTCGGGGATGGTGTCGGCTCAATCCTCCGACTCCGTGAGCTGCTCACGCGTCAAGGATTCTCGGTCCTGCAAGCCCCATCCACGCAGGAGGCGCTGGATGTCCTTGCTGTCGGCCGCACTGAGCTGGTGGTCTTGGGTGTCGGATCATACGTTGCGCTACAACAACGGGCTGATCGCCTTACGGCGGTCAATCGGTTGACCAGAGTCATCGGCGCCTCATTTGATCTCAGCGAGGTCTATCAAACCTTTGCTATAGAGGTAGGTCGCCTCATTCATTACGACCGGATGACGCTTGTCCTGCAGGATGACTCAGTTCATGGGTTCAAGGTGCTTCGACTTGCCGGCGACCAGCCTGCCACTGACTGGCCCGAAGGTGTCTGTACGTTGGGGGAGGGGACCGGTATCGAGTGGGTCATGGGCCAGCAACGCCCCCATGTCGAGCTTGACCTGGCGGAATCGAAGCAATTCATGGAGGATGAGGCCCTGCTCAAGGCGGGGATCCGGTCCTCTGTTCGCCTCCCTCTCATTGCGAATGGGACAGCGATCGGCGTCCTTTGCCTGGACAGTGTCACGCCCTCTTGCTATGGCGAGCAGGAGCTTGAGCTCCTGGTGCCTCTGATCGAGCAGTTGGCCATCGCGATCGAACATGGGCGCCTGTTTCAAGAGATTAACAGATTGGCAATGACCGATGAGTTAACGGGTCTCTGTAACCATCGCCACTTCTATGGCCAGCTTGAGCAGGAGTTCAATCGAACCCTGCGCTACGGTCACCCGCTCTCGCTGATCATGTTGGATATCGATCACTTTAAGCAGTATAACGATCTCAACGGTCACCTGGCCGGTGATGAGGCCCTTCGCCGCATTGCTGCCCTATTGAGAAACAGCACGAGGGGCGTTGATATTGTCGCGCGATATGGAGGGGACGAGTTCGGCATCATCCTTCCGGAAACCGATCTGCAGCAGGCCTGGGTGCAGGCGGAACGGATCCGCTTTGCGATGGAGCTCGACGTTTCTGGTGAGCAAAGAGCGTCTGGTGGCGAGAGGCTTACCGCGAGTCTCGGCGCTGCCTGCATCGGACCCGACATGCACCAGGTCGAAGATCTGGTGCGGGTGGCGGATCAGGCGCTCTATCGCTCCAAAGCGGCAGGTGGCAACCAGACCTCCGTTGCCTGAGTTGTTACTCGGAGCATAAAATAGCTGACCCCCCTTTCGCAAAGGGGGGTCAGGGGGGATTTGAACGATCAGAAAATCCCCCTCAATCCCCTTTTTTTAAAGGGGGAGGTTGCTTGAGATGTTGTGCAAGAGTGCAATCTAGTGAGTGCTCCCCGTAATATTCAATCGTAAGGAGGGCCATGCCGTGGAGAAGGTCACGCGGGCTGAGATCCTCACGATTGGAACAGAGCTGATACTGGGTCAGACAATCGATACCAATTCGGCCTACATCGGCGAAGCGCTTGCAGCGGCAGGAATCGAGGTCTATTGGAAGAGTACCGTTGGCGACAACGAGGCCCGGATCAGGGAGGTGCTTCGTGCAGCGCTCACGCGGTCCGAGATTGTGATCGCGACGGGGGGCCTCGGTCCTACGGAGGACGACCTGACCTGCCGGGCCATCGCGGCGGAACTGGGTCGGACGCTTCACCTTGACGAGACGGTCCTGGAATCGATCCGCCGCCGATTTACCGAGCGTGGGCTCGTCATGTCCAGGAACAACGAACGGCAAGCCATGATCCCGGAAGGCGCCACCGTGTTGCCGAATCCCCACGGGACCGCGCCCGGCCTTCTCATTCGCGTGGAGGATGGAAGGATTGTGGTGGCGATGCCAGGGGTTCCTGGGGAGATGCGGCCGATGCTCACAGAGGAAGTTATCCCGCGTCTTGGCGAGGCCTTCGGTGTCAGCGGCAGCATTCGCTCGCGTACGCTCAAAGCCTGTGGGATCGCGGAATCGGCGCTCGATGAGATCATCGGCGACCTCATTCGCCATTCACGAAACCCGATGATCGGGTTGCTTGCCTACCCCGGTGAGATCCATATCCGGTTGACCGTACACACCGAGTCGGAGGCGGAGGGCGACCGACTACTCGACGATCTTGAAGCCAGGATTCGCGAGCGGCTGGGTAAGCTACTCTTCGGGCGGGATGAGGAGCGACTCGAAGATGTGGTGGGGCGGTTACTACTCGAGACGAAGCAGACCGTTGCTGTCGCCGAGTCATGCACCGGAGGGTTGGTATGCCACCGGCTGACCAATCTCCCGGGGAGTTCCGCCTATTTCGTTCGTGGCGAAGTAGTCTACAGCAACGACGTCAAAGAACGTCTGCTTGGGGTGCCGCGTGAGTTGATTGCAGAGCATGGCGCCGTCAGTCAACCCGTCGCCCTGGCAATGGCTGCGGGGATGCGGCAGATCGCCGGAACGGATCTGGCGCTGGGTATCACCGGCATCGCTGGACCTGGCGGGGGCACGGCCACTAAACCGATCGGCCTGACCTACATCGCGATTGCCTCACACGACGACGTCACCTGCCGTGAGTACCGGTTCCTGGGGGACCGTGAGACCAATAAGCTGCGCGCCTCCCAGGAGGCCCTCGACATCCTCCGCCGACACCTGCTGTTGCGCCGACATGCCGGACAGACCTGACTCCCGGCCCGTCTCGGCGATTCGCGCTTTTGTCGCCGCCAATCTGGATTCCGGCCTCAAAGCAGCACTGGCCAGGGTGCAGGATCGGCTCA
>JANGEZ010000074.1:0-7074 GCA_031838355.1 Candidatus Methylomirabilis sp. bin48
CCCGCTGCTATTGGAGATCATCCGCGTCCTCACCGTCCATCGCAGGATGACAGGAGGCAAACGGAAGGCCGTCCAGTATTCGGTCGAACGAAAAGAGCTACAACGGGCGGCGGAGCGGGTTGGCCAATACGGGATCAAGAGCGCAGGATCGCCGGTGGGAGTGCTTCAGGAGGCGATCGAAAAACCAGAGCGGCTGACACAGAAAACCAAGAGGTCGCGGCCATGACCTCTCAACGGACTGCGCAGGCGCTGGAGCGAGCCTGCCGGGAGACGAGACAAGGCGTGACCGGTTTCGCGTAAAGCGCGTTAAGTCTTCCCTTCACCGGATCGCTTTTCCTCGCCCTTCTCCTTCTTTGGCGTCACGTCGATGACATCCTTCCCCGACAACGACTCCTTGAAGCCTCGGATCGCCTTGCCCAGGCCACTGCCGAGCTCCGGTAACCGGCTAGCGCCGAAGATGAGCACCACGATGACCAAAATGATCAACAGCTCTTGAATCCCGAGCCCAAACATGCGCCTTCCTCCCTGCGAGATCCCTCACGCGTAAGGGACCCGCTCATCATTGTGCCGACGAGTCAGTTTGATGCTGTCGAAATGCTCCAGAAAAGGGATAGCGAACTTCCGACTCACCCCCAGAAGCTCCTTGAACTGCTGGACCGAGATGGCAGCATGGAGCGTGAAGTGGTCGAGGAGCATCTCCTTCGCGCGACTATAATGGTCGCGGTGAAGATAGAAGTGATCTTTAATTTTGATCACTACCCCCTCATCGGCAAGACGATGAAAGATCGTGATCCCGGTCTTGCTGCCTGCTCCGGCTTGGGCAAGCGCCGGCTCCAAGTCCGGCGGCTGAAAGCCTGCCTTCTGGTAGATCGCAACTAATCGGTCTTTGACAGCCTGCTCAGGAGCTGAGAGGGTGGGGCGGTGCAGGAAGTGCCGCACCTTCTCCCGGTCGATGGCGATTCGCTGCGTCTCCACAAGACCCTGCAAGAGGCGAGCGAACAGGGCCGGCCCAACCCGATGGAGCTTGGACCGAAGCTCTTCCTTCGGCAATCCATCCTTGAGGGGTTCTTGCCTGTGGAACTCCTCCAGACGGGAAAGAATTTCCGCTGCCAGGCGGTCATAGTTCAGCCGGTGAACGTACCCGGAATCGCTTTTCGCCCCCAACGTCATAGCCACACCGCCCTCTACAAGGCGCGCGATCTCTCGCCGCAGCGTGGTCTCATCCAGGCTGGCCGAAACCCTGAGCGCGTCCAGCGTGATCGGCACTGGACCGGCTTGCAGCAGCAGGCGTTCGACCTGCTGACCAGAGGTGCCGGTCTGCAGGACCTTGAGGTGTTCTAGCAACAACGCCTTAGCGCGCCGCCGCACGGGAGGGTTTGGGTCGAGGATGCTCCCGCCGCCGACCGTCTGGGCAGGTGAGTAGCTTCGGATCACGTACCGGTCGCCGGCCAGGGCAGTGGTCATCTCCTCCAGTCGCAAGTGGGCGAACGTCTCTTCGCCAGGCTTCAGCTCCTCACGATCGAGCAGTATGACGCGGGCCAGGATCTCGCTCGTTCCCAAGTGGAACCGAACCCTCGCCCGGTTCCGCAAGGCACGGGGAGCGTCCTTCAGCAGGGCTAACGACCCGTCGAAGGCCGTGGTGGGTTTCAACGCACCCGGAAAGGCCAGAAGATCGCCTCGCTTGAGTTGCTCCACCTCGAGACCGGGCACGTTGATGGCGATCCGCTGCCCCGCCCAGGCCTGTTCCACCGTTTGGCCATGGACTTGCAGTCGGCGGACTCGCGAGCGCAGTTCTAAAGGCAGGACGACCACCTCGTCCCCGGCCCGCACGGTCCCGGACCACAGGGTCCCGGTCACCACAGTACCGAACCCTTTGATGGTAAAGACCCGATCGATCGGAAGACGGAAAATCCCGTCATGGCGCTTCGGCTCGATCGTCTCGGCCGCCTCGCGAAGGACCGCTCGCAACTGCGGGAGCCCTTGCCCGGTGACCGCGGACACGGCAACGATGGGGGCACCCTCAAGAAAGGTCCCGGCCAGGAACCCTTTTAGGTCGGCCTGCACCATCTCCAGCCAATCGGGCTCAACGAGATCGACCTTCGTCAGCGCCACTACGCCCCGCTTGACCTGAAGCAGCTCACAGATATGGAGATGCTCCCGCGTCTGCGGCATCACCCCCTCGTCGGCGCCGATGACCAGCACCACCAGATCGATCCCGCCGACGCCCGCGAGCATCGTCTTGACGAACCGTTCATGCCCCGGGACGTCCACGATCCCGAGTTGGAGGTCATCGGACAGGGCCAGGTTGGCGAACCCCAACTCGATGGAGATCCCCCGCTCTTTCTCCTCCTTCAACCGGTCGGTGTCGATGCCGGTCAGGGCCTTGACGAGCGCGGTCTTGCCATGATCGACGTGGCCTGCAGTCCCGATGATGATATGCTTCATCGTCACCCCGTCATCGTAACACACGGGGCTTCGCGCCAGCAAGGTTGAACTCCCGTACGCGATTCGTTACGGCGAGACGTTGCGGATTAGTGGTTGTAATCTACACTGCCAGACCCGCTAGTGCGGCCCTCAATACGGCTTATTTTGTCCGCTCCAGTCCGCTTAATCATTTCTATTGACACCTATGCAAGCTGAATGCTACACGTTGCTACTCGATTCTATCCTTTTTTGCCGAGGGTGAGGACGCAGACATGGCGAGTGGTGGGAGCTTACCCCTAGCCGGAATCGGCATCACGCCGAAGGCGAAGACCGATATGGCCCTTTAGGGTATCATGGCCGGTCTCGACAACAAGGCGGCCGGCACCTCCGCCTTGCCGCTAATACCCCCGTAGCCACGCGGCGATGGGCTCCCAGGAGCGCTCGTCGGCACGAAGGAGGGGAGGGCTGACATGGTGGTCACTTCGAAAAGCTTTGCCGCAAATGGATCGATCCCGCCTCTCCACACCTGCGAGGGAAAGGACACTTCATTGGCGCTCGCCTAGTCCCACTTGCCGGAGGGGACAAAGAGCCTCGTCTTGATCGTCAATGATCCCGACGCTCCCTATCCCAAGGCGCCGAAGATGACGTGGATCCACTGGGTCGCCTACACCATCTCGCCGACGGTGAAGGGGATCGAGGAAGGGGCCGCCAAGGGAGCCATGCCGCCCGGCGCGCGCGAGGGTGCCACTAGCTTGAAGCGCACCGGCTGCGGAGGACCCTGCCCGCCGATCTGGCGCCATCGGTACTTTCACAAGCTCTACGCGCTCGACGTCGAGTTGCCGGATGTGAAGAATCCGACCAAGGCGGCGATCGAAGGTGCGATGGGCGGCCACGGTGTCGGCCACGCCGAGATCATCGGGATCTACGAGAAGGCAAGAAAGTAGCGCTCAGCGGCGTACGATCTTCCACGCTTGATGGACGCGGGGATCGCGCGCGAAGTCTTGTGGAGTCGTCATCCGTGAGATGTTCTCGCTGCGCAGTCCCGGGAATGCCGCCGGGTTGAACTTGAAGCGTCGGAAATTGGTGGAGAAGAAGAGAATCCCGTCGGGGGTGAGCAGGTCGGCGCACTTTTCCACGAGGGGAATGTAGCCCTGCTGCAGGTCGAACACGGTGTCCATGCGCGTCGAGTTGGAAAACGTCGGGGGGGCCAAGAAGATGAGTCCATAGGGCGAGCGCGGCTCGGCAAGCCACTCGCTGCAGTTGGCGCGGACAAGGTGGTGTGTGTTCCCGGCGATGTTGTTGAGCGCAAAGTTTTGCTGTGCCCAGTCGAGGTAGGTGTTCGATAGATCGACGCTGGTGGTCGATGTGGCTCCGCCCTTGGCGGCATAGACGGTGGCGGTCGCGGTGTAGCAAAAGAGGTTGAGAAAATCGCGATCGCGCGCCGCCTCGCCGATCATCGCCCGCAGGCGCCGGTCGTCGAGGAAGAGGCCGGTGTCGAGGTAGTCGCTCAGGTTGATGAGGAAGCGATAGCCGCCTTCGCTGACCTCGCGCACCGCGCTCTCACTGCCCTGCTTCTCGTACTGCTCCCGGCCCCGTTGGCGACGGCGCACCTTCAAGAAGATGTCTTCGCGTGGCAGGCCGAGCGCTTCGGGCAACAGCGCCATGATGTCCTCGAGACGCTCTTCGGCCTTCTTCTCGTCGACGGTCTTCGGAGCTTGATACTCCTGTACGTGCGCCGATTGTTCGTACAGATCGACGGCCACCGCGTACTCCGGGAGATCAGCGTCGTAGATGCGGTAGCAGGACACGCCTTCGCGCTTCGCCCACTTGCGCAAGTGGCGCCAGTTCTTCTGCAGGCGGTTGACGAACATCTGCGCTTCCGGGGTGGGCGGACGGGGCGGGCGAGGTTTTCGCCACGCCGGCCCGGGATCGTCGGTGGCACGAACCTTCTCCTTCGAGATCGGAAATTCGAGGAGACGGCACTCGATGGCGCCGTTCCACAAGATGTGCCGCTTGGCCGCGCGCAGGCCGACGCGCTTGGCCAGCTCCGGGTTGCCCGTGAAGACGTACCCGGTCCAGCCGGTGAATTCGCGGCGGAGAAGATTGCCGATGGTCTCGTACAGCAGCCCGAGGGAATCCTCCTCGCCCATGCGCTCGCCATAGGGCGGGTTACTGACGAGGACTCCGAGCGGTCCTTCACCACGTGGTGCGCGGCGGCGTTCGAGCGGCCGCGCCTCGGATAGCTCGCGCTTCTCGATATGCACTCGCCCTCGCAGGCCGGCCCGTTCGACGTTCTCGAGGGCAATTCGCACCGCGCGGCCGTCGACGTCGAAGCCGACGATTGGCGGGATTCTTTTCGCGTCGCGAATCTCGCTGGCCTCCGCCTCCGTCAACACTCGACGCCACATCCGGGCGTCGTGGCCAAGCCAATTGAGAAACCCAAAGTAGCTCCGCTTCAGTCCGGGCGCGATGTCCGCGGCGATGAGCGCCGCTTCGATGGGGAGCGTCCCCGAGCCGCACATGGGATCGAGCAGGGGTGTACCGAGCTTGCTGAGCGCCGGCCAATCGGCGAGCAAAAGGATTGCCGCCGCAAGAGTCTCCTTCAGCGGCGCCTCGGCGGCCTGGGCGCGATAGCCGCGTCGGTGCAGGCTCTCGCCCGACAGATCGAGGCTGATCGTTGCCTCGTCCTCGTGGAGGTAGACATTGACCCGAACATCCGGCTCGACCACCTTGACCGAGGGGCGCTCATTTCGTTCGTCGCGAAATTGATCGACGATCGCGTCTTTGGTCTTGAGCGCGCCGAAGTGAGCGTGGGTGATCTTAGAGCGGGACGATCGAAAGTCAACGGCGATGGTCTGCGCCGGGGTGAGATGCTCCGACCAGCGAATGGTGCGGACGCCATCGTAGAGCGCGGTCTCGTCTGCGGCGGGGAAGGTGCAGAGCGGCATCAAGATTCGATTGGCGGTGCGTGACCACAAGCAGGCGCGATAGGCCAGTTCGAGCGTCCCGCGAAACGAGGCACCGGCCCGCGTCTCCGAGGTGATCTCCGCTCCGAGAGCGCGCAGCTCATCGCACAGCAGGTGCTCCATTCCTTGCGCGGTGGTGGCGAAAAAATCCATGGTCATCTTGCCCTTCGACGAGCGTCGCGAGGGCGGCTCACGAGAAGATCTCCTGATCTGGGCGTAGGTGTTGACGAGGGCGCCAGGGATGTAGGAACTCGCGTCGACAGCGTCGCGCGTGACGGCCGTTCCCGAGGAGTGAACCGCACGCGATGCCGCCTGGATCGGTGTGGCGCGTCGCTGTCTGGAATCTTTGGCGCCGGCGGTGGCGTCGACAGCACCAACGCTGGCTGCTGCACGGCCGCAGTGGCGATCGCAACGCTCGGTCCGATTCCCGCCGCGCGACCGTACTGCGTCGTATCGGTCGGCTGTACCGGAGTGGAAAGGTCCAAGAGGCCATAGCAGATGACGCGTGTTTCGCCATAGTGTTTCCGTGTGTCCTCGAACTCCACTGTGACACCAGCAAAGACGAACGTCGCGTCAGCGAAATCTAATCTGCGCTCGGCCGGCGTCTTCTCGCGTGTGGTCGGATCGAACGTGATTCGCATAAGGTTATTGTAGATACATATACCAGGGGTTGCGAGTTCTTTTGATTTGACGCAGTAGCGTGATATGGAAACCGAACGGGGCTTCGGCTGACCTGCCAGCTTTTGGGCAGGTCGTGCCGATGGGTGGAACTCGCCGTTATCTTCCCTCGCTTTTTTAGCAACGCCACTTTCCGGCACGTTGTACGCATAACACACTTCAGGCAGGTGTGTCATGCACAACTTCTCTTGCGCCCTACACCCCGCACACTCCCCGCTTATCCGACTATTACCGCTGTGTTGAGGACTTGTTCGAGGAGTTGGAGCGGGTACACGAGGAGCGGTCTCACGCCCGTGTGGGGTCTCTGCGACCTGAAAGAGGGCAGACGATATGTCGCTACCTCGAGTGCGGCTGTCTCCAGAATGGTTGTGCCCGCGTCCGGTGCGACGACTGCGGCCACGAATATCTGGTCGCCTTCTCCTGTCAACGCCGCCCTTTCTGCCCGTCATGCCATCAGAAACAGGTGATCGAATGTGGTGAATGGGTTCTGGATGATCGTGCCGTCACCGTTTCGCATCGTCACAGTGTGGTCTCTCTCCCCACACTCATCCGCCGTTGTGTCCTGTATCGCACACTGCGTGCCGATTGACGCCGTATCGCCTGGGAGACGCTCACAGAGGACATGTCAGGTGTGAACACCTCCATGCCCGGCTGCGCCTGCTCCACCCAGACCTTCGGCGATGTCCTCGTCTTTCATCCCCACTGCCACATCATCATAACCGATGGAACCTGTGACGAGCAGGGAAACGTCCAGATCACCCCGTATGACGATGCCCACGCACTGGAACACCTCTTCCGGCACAAGGTCGTGAAGATGCTGCTGGACAAGGGAGCCATCAGCCAGGGGCACAGTGATCGTCTCCTATCGTGGCATCACAGCGGTGTCACCGTCCATGTCTGTGACCCGATAGCGGCGGATGATCGGCAGGCGCTGGAGACGCGTGCCCACTACATTATACGCTGTCAGTTTTCCCAAGAGCGGATGACAGACCGTGAACAGAGTGGC
>JANGEZ010000075.1:0-2664 GCA_031838355.1 Candidatus Methylomirabilis sp. bin48
CCTCATCGAGAACCAGGTCGATATCGTCAGGCCGGATCATCATCTCTATGGCTTGCCCTATCGAAAGCCCCTGCTGATTCGGGAACGTGCCCAGCTCCGTAATAATTCTCTCGCCTTGGACGAGGCCGGGAACGAAATCGGCCGAACCGACGAACCCGGCAATAAAACGGGTAGCCGGCGTATGATAGATCGCCTCCGAATGGTCGAGTTGTTCCAGTCGCCCATGGTTCAGCACCCCGACTCGATCAGCGATGACGAATGCCTCCTCCTGGTCATGGGTGACGAAAATAGCAGTGGTCCCGGCTTGGCGGAGGATCGCGCTGACATCTTCCCGTATCTGCGCTCGCATATCGGCATCCAGATTACTGAACGGCTCATCCAATAAGACCACCTGCGGGCCGGGCGCCAGCGCGCGCGCTAGAGCAACACGTTGCTGCTGTCCGCCGGAGAGCTCATATGGGTACCGCCCCTGAAGCGTTGAGAGCCCTACCAATTCCAACGCCTCCGCGATTCGGTTCTGTTGCTGCTCTGCACTCACGTGGCGCAGGCCGAATGCGACGTTTTCCTGGACTGTCAGGTGCGGGAAAAGCGCATAGTCCTGGAAGACCATTCCCACGCCCCGCTGCTCCGGCGGCAGGAAGATCGTGCTGTGGGCTACCGTTCGGCCGCCAATCTCAATCCGCCCGCCATCGGGGGCCTCAAACCCGGCGATGAGGCGCAGCGTCGTGGTCTTTCCGCAGCCGCTGGGTCCCAGCAACACCAGGATCTCTCCTTGTTCAACGGAGAAGGAGATTTCTTCGACCGCGGGGGTACCGTCTCCTCCGTAGTGCTTACTCACCCGATCTAGCCGGATGACCATGGGGCGTGGTGATGAGACCTGTTCCCACGGGATGATCTTCGTGCCTGCTGCTGCGATCTCTCCGATCCTCTTTTTCGCTAGGTTGCCCATCATTGCCCTCAATTGAGCTGTGATACGGTGGCGTCAAGCCTGCTGATGAGGAAGAGGGGGAGCGCGGTGATGGCAATAAGAATCAGCGAGGTCGCCGCGGCCCCGGTATAATCGACCTCAATGGAGGCGATCCAAATTCTCACCGGCAGGGTGTCGAACCCGGCCGGGCGGAGAAGGAGCGTGGCCGCCAGTTCCTTCATCGACGAGATGAAGACGAGCATCCATCCCGCTGCGATCCCCGGTCGGATGAGGGGAACGGTAACCTCACGAAGCGCCTGCCAGGGAGACCGTCCAAGACTGCGAGCCGCCTCCTCCAGATTCGGATTGACCTGAGCCAGCGCGGTTGTACTGCTCTGGACTGCTTGGGGGAGAAACCGCAAGAGGTAGCCGAGGATCACCATGGCGGCCGTTCCGTAGACCCAAGGTAGGTACGCATTGTAGAGGAGGATCAGACTCAGCCCAAGGACTGTGCCGGGGATGGCGTACCCGAGTTGGGTGGCGGACGTGAGGAGGAGTCCTGCCGACCCTTTTCGGCGCTGGGTAAGGTAGGCGACGAAGAGCCCAAGTCCCGATGCCACCGTAGCCGCCACGGCTGCTGTCCAGAGACTGTTCCACAGATAGCGGTAGCCGGCAATGAGTGTGTGCAGGAGGCTCATCAGTGAGCCGGTTTGGTAAAGCAGGAGCGCAACCGGCAGAAAGACCGAGCCGCCGAGGATCAGGTAGGTGCAGCACAGGACCGGCGCCTTCCATCGTCCGAGTGGGTAGATGGTGGCCGGCCTGGAACCGCTTCGTTGCTGGACAAAACTGCGACGGCCCAGGCTTTTCCGCTGGGCCATCAGAACCACGGCCGTGAGGAAGACTAGGATAGCGGAGAGGACGGCCGCATTCCGCTGGTCAAAGCGTGTATTGAGTTGATGGAAGATCTCGGTGGTAAAGGTGTTGACCCGGAGCAACGAGACAGCGCCGAAGTCCGAGAGGGCGTAGAGGAAGACCAGTAGCGCCCCGGCCAGGAGGCTAGGACGCAGCAGGGGAAACGTGACCCGAAGGAAGATGCCGACCGGCCCATGGCCGGCGGCTCGGGCTGCTTCTTCGAGCGCAGGATCGCTCCCTTTTAACGCGCTACCGACAATGAGGAGGATGTACGGATAGGTAAACAGGCCAAGCACCAAGGCCCCACCCCAGAGGCCATAAATGTTTACGATTGGCCCGCTGCCACCTATGGCTTGGTACACCGTATTGACCCAGCCGACGGGACCGAGCAGCGTGATGTACGTGAAGGCGCCGATGTATGGGGGAATCGCCAGCGGCAGGACCCCCACGGCCTGAAGGACACGCCGTCCAGGGAGGTCCGTACGGGTGAGGATCCATGCTGGTGGCAGCCCGAGGACCATAGCCCACAGCGTGGCGAGGGTGGCGAGCAACATCGTCTCTGCGATCAGCGAGAGCATGGAGCTGTTCATGAGGATCGAAAAAGCCTTCGGCCCCCCGGCGAAGGCAGAGGTTAAAAGATTGACCAAGGGAGAGGCCGTCAGCAGGATAATCAGGGCCGCCCCGACCACGGCCGGAACCCTCAGCCCCGCTGTACGCGAACCCCATAGCGTTCTCAATCCTTCAACTTCTCCGCGTCGCACGCTGCCACTGACCATACCTTGTCCTTCTTTACTTCAGCCTTCAGTCTTCAGCCTAACCACCTGCCTTATAAGCCGGGGAAGAGG
>JANGEZ010000076.1:0-3867 GCA_031838355.1 Candidatus Methylomirabilis sp. bin48
CAAGCCGAACCCCCCACCCATTCCGCCAAGGCCAGCGAAGCCCAGACTTCGGAACAACATTCCACCGAGTAATCCGCCAATCATGCCTCCCGCCAGGCTCCGCATGAACCCACCTCCGAACATACCAGACGCCGGGGCCGCGAACGGAGACTGCGGCTCGGTCCGTGGCTGAGCGGGGGTAGATGGCCTAGAATAGTTGCGGCTTGGACTGGAGTAGCTGCGGCCGCCACGGCTCCCAAAGCTGCTGCCGCCGCCTGCCCGTGCCCACGCATCGAACTCTGTGGCCAGCAGCGTGACAACCACTGCAAGAACGATTAACCCTAAGCACTGTCCGTACTTCCGTATCATGCACCTCCTCCTATTGCTAAACCTCACCACTCCATGGGCGTGATATCTTCAGACCCAGTATATTATGGGTGATCATTCCTGGCTGTGCAAGTAAAAAGCAGTTTTATCGCCGCTGGCGGAGCAGATCAGTCATCGACCGACAGATCTTTCGGTCCGCTGGGTAGATACACATCGACGATATTTCGGAAGAGCAGTGGAGGGAGAAAGGGGTCAGGATTGTGATCCGATCCCTGGGTTACTTGCGTGGCAACTCGCCCTCCGTAGGGGGCAGAGGTCGATACCTCAGGCTGGGCGATCCAACGCTCTGGCCAGAACCGGGCGGAAACCCCCGACGACGCTGTCGGAGGTCCTGGATAACGCTGCGCATCTCGGTCTCAAATCGGTCTTCGAACAGGGCAAGGCGGGCTTGTTGCTCCAGACTCAAGATCGACCGCAGGCCTCCTCTGACGACTTGCTCATGTCCCCTGAAGTCGGTTTCAGTGCGATCCAACTGATCGAGCCTCGTCTTGATCTCCTCATCTCGCAGGGGCCGCTGTTTTAAAAGCTCTGCCAGCTCCTCCCGGAGCAGGCGCTGTCGCCCCTGATATTCGCGGCGCGAAGCCTCCAATTGGGCCAGCTTCGGAAAGAGCTTGGCAGCTTGATCTTCGTCCAGATTGAGCGCCTCGGTCATCTTCCAAATCTTGATTGTCTCGATCAAGCGCTTCCCTTCCGGTACGCCAGGTGACTTTGGGGCAGCAGGCGCGAGCGGCTGCGCCATGGCCGCGTAGACAGGACTAAGCAGCCAGAACAGCCCCACAGCGGCAACCGTAACAGACCAAGACTGGACCGAGCATCGCCCCTGTAGTTGTTTCATGACTTTGACCATTCAAGATGACTCAGGTGATCCAGCAGGACCTGCCGCTCCTTCTCATCGAGCGAGGCGAGCGAATCCGCCGGGTCGGCTTCTGGGCGTAGGGCCCAGGCCGTTTCGAGCCGATCCGCAAGCTCATCCACCCCGCGGAGCCGCCGAATCGCTTCTACCACGATCGAGGGCTCATCAACAATCTCTCCAGCCACCACGAACGGCTCACCAAAGCGTTGATTCCCGTCATCTGCCCGTGGTGCCATCGCCACGTTGTAACCCCCGCCATTCTGACTCGCGGCTTTTTCCGTAGAAATAGGTGTCATCTGGCGATCTGCCCTTATGGGCAGGAAGCTTGGCATCCGGACGACGATGAAAACTGAAACGGCCGCCACCGCCAAGCCGGAGATAAGGCGGGGCCGGAAAGCAAACCACGACCCTACGCCAGCCAACCAGGCGGTGGGTGTTAGCCTGTGCCTACAGGCCTCCTGCTCGATTCGATGCTTCAGTGAAGGCAGGAACTCTTCCCAAAATTCAGGCGACGGATCAGGAACCGGGTCGGTCTGCACAAGCGCTAAGAGGTCGTGATACGCGGAGCGCTCAGCGGCGCACGTCGCACAGTCATGAAGATGCGTGAGGACCTCAGCGCGCTGCGCTGGCGGCAGATCCTCCTCGATCAATTCGAGCAGCTTACACTCAACTTCCTCACATCGCATGGCGACGTTGATCCTTTCGCCCCTCAGGCGCCTTCGCGCCAGTGCGCCAGCTTGCGCCGTAGCGCTTGCACTGCATGAAAATAGTGTACCTTGGCCGTAGCCTCGGAGACCTTCAGGATTTCAGCGATCTCCCGGTGTGCGAGGTGATGATGAACGCGCAATGTCAGGCTCGCCCGCTGTTGTGTGGGAAGGGTTTCGATGGCGCGGGCGAGCGCATCCACCCGTTCCTTCTCCTCCAGCCGCGCAAGCGACCCTTCCGATGAATCGGCCGGATCAGGATGCTGATCAAGCGTGGCATAGAGGGAACGCGAGCCCCGGTTCAGATGGTTGAGGCAGAGGTTCACGACGATCCGGTACAGCCACGTAGAGAGGCTGGAGCGCCGATCAAATCGGCTTAAGTTCCGATACACCTGCAAGAAGGCCTCTTGCGACACGTCCCGCGCATCCTCCGCATTCCTGGTCATCCGATACGCTAGATTGTACACCTCCCGCTGGCGCCTCTGGACCAGTTCATCGAACGCCGTCCCATCGCCCCGCAAGAATCGATCGATCAGTTCAAAATCTACCTCGCGCAAGGCATTTGTCTCTCACCGAGAGCTATCCCCCGTCCGACCGGCCCGGCCCCGCAACGGTACTCCTACAGGGCACGTCACCTGAATCTGTACATTAGAACGTCTCAGCCGACTGAACGTTTAATGCCCGGACTTACTTCTTTCGGCGTTGGTGCCTGGTTCGCTTCAGAAGTTTCTTATGTTTGTGCTTACTCATCTTTTGACGACGCTTCTTGACGACGCTTCCCACTCACATCCCCCCTTTCTGTTCTTACGTCTGCTCAGTTAATTCGCTCTCCGAAGTTACGAGAGCGGTCTTCGTATCCCGTTTGATCTGAAATTTCTCCAGACGATACTGCAGTGTCCGGTAGCTCAAGCCCAGGAGGCGCGCCGCCTTAGTAATCACCCAATCAGACTTTTCCATGGCCTGCTGGATCAAGTCACGCTCCAGTGCCTCAAGGTGGATCCCCTGCTCGGGAATCTCGATCGCGAACTTGCTGTCAGAGGGACTCGATGGGGCAAGTTGGACCGGGAGGTTAAAGAACCGAACCTCAATAGGAAGATCGTAATGCTTGATCTCGGGTCCTTCGGAGAGCAAACCTGCCCGCTCGACCACCGCCTCCAGTTGCCGGACATTACCAGGCCAGTGGTAGTTCATGAGGAGTCGCATCGCCTCGTTACTGATCCCTTGGATGGGCTTCCCCGCACCCTCACCGTGCTTTTTGATGAAATACTCGACGAGCTGAGGGATGTCGGTGCTTCGCTCGCGGAGGGGTGGGATCACAATGGAGACAACGTTTAGTCGATAGAATAGGTCCTCCCGGAGGAGCCCGTCTTTGACCGCCTCGACAGGATCCCGATTGGTTGCGGCGATGACGCGAACGTCAACGTCGATCTCGTTTTTCCCTCCCAGCCTTCTGAACGTCTCTCCCTGCAGGACACGCAGGAATTTAGCCTGAGTCGGCAGTTGCATCTCGGCGACTTCATCGAGGAAGATCGTCCCGCCGTCCGCCAGCTCAAAGCATCCGGCCCTTCGCTCCACCGCCCCTGTAAATGCGCCCCGCTCGTGGCCGAAGATCTCGCTCTCCAGCAGACTCTCAGGGATGGCGGCACAGTTGACGGCGATAAAGGCACGATCCATACGCTGGCTCTGTCGATGGATGGTCCTGGCGATCAGCTCCTTCCCGGTCCCACTCTCCCCGATGAGCAGCACGGTGGAGTTGCTGTTCGAGACCTTCCGGATCTTTTCGAAGACCTCCTGCATCCGGAAGTGGCTGCCCACGATCCCTTCGACGCGAAACCGCTCCTCCATCTGCTGTCGCAAGGACCGATTCTCCCGGCTTAACTGGATGCGATCGAAAGCCCTTCGCACCGTCAGCAGCAACTCTTCCCGTTCGAGCGGTTTGGTCAG
>JANGEZ010000077.1:0-9518 GCA_031838355.1 Candidatus Methylomirabilis sp. bin48
GGCGTTGCTGGTAAAGGATGACAGGCCCGCGCCGGGCGACTGTGTGATGAATTCGTTGAACCAGAACTCGTAGTAGCCGGTCAGGCTCGCCGTGACAGTCGGCAGAGGTTGGAGATCGAACCCCAGCTCCACCCCGACATTCCGCTGCGGCTTCAAGCCGGTATTGTTCCCCGCGAGCCCTGTCGTGGCCGTCGTCAGATTGCCGATCCCCGGGATGCCGTAGGCGGTTGCTACCCGCCCGCGAAGCTGGAGGTCCGGGTTGACGCGAAAGATTACCCCGGCCTCCGGCGCCACACTCATGAACTCGCGACGCACCTCGACTCTGCTGAGCGGGGCGGTCGTGCTGTTGCGGGATCGGACTTCGGCCCGGATCTCCGAACCCTCTACACCCACTCCGAGGTACCCGGTCCATCGTGGCGAGAACTGGACCTCCTCCCGCACTCGACCCCCGATATTGCGGATGTGGCCACGGGTATTGGCCTGCAAGTCGCCGCGGCTGCCCTGGCCATCGGCCAAGTTAAAGAAGCTGCTGGATTCCTGCTCGATGCGATTGAAGAATAAGCCGACATAATGTTTCGCCGTGAGGCCCAACAGGTTCCCTTCCCTGGTGACGTCCGCATAGAAATTAAAGCTGGGGTTCTCGTTGTCGCCTATCGTTCCAAAGGTCTGGTTAATGTCCTTGAGATCGTAGCTCCCCAAGAGGCGAAATCCGGTCTGCGCGTCCAGTTGGTGTTCGTATCGGGCGCCGACGATCGTGCGATGATCGTCTCTCCCCTGGTCCGCCTGCTGGGGGGTAACGGAGCCCTTGCCGGTGACAAAGGTGCGCCCTGCGCCCCGTGGATCGGCTCGAAATTCCGCCAACGTCAGGCGGCTTGGCACCTTCGCGCGAAGGTCATTATTGATGAACTTCAACGTGATCGATCGCTTCTCGTCCGGGGTAAAGGTAGCCACCAGGTTTTCGGTGGTGGTATTGAACTTGCTGTGGGCCAGGAAGCCATCACCCCGGACGTGGCTTCCAAAGAGGGAGTATTCGAACTTGTCGAGTTGATCCCCGAGCTGGACGTAGTGGTTCGAATAGCCGTAACTGCCGCCCTCATTGCCTACCTCAAACCCGCGAATGTCGCGCCCTTTGCGGGTACGGAAATTGACCACGCCTCCGAGGGCATAGTTGTCATAGAATGCCGATGAGGGACCTCGCAGGACATCGACCCCCTCATAGGCATGGGGGTCGTTCAGGTCCATCCGCGCGAGACCGTCAGGCTGGGTAGTTGGGAACCAGTCATCGAAGACCTTGATATTACGGACGGCGAAGGTGCTCTTGGCGCCGGACCCGCGAATGGAGATGCCAACATCACGAGGTCCGTTCCCCTCTTTAAGGAAAACCCCTGGGGTAGCCTCGATGAGGTCCTTGACACTGAAGCCCCGCGCATACTCGATATCCTCCCGCTCAACCGTGCTGACGGCCCGGCCAATCGGCTTCTCCTCCATCCGGGTGGCGAGCACCTTGACCGGCTCCAGGACCAACGGTTCGTCTGGAGTCGGAGAAGCCGCCGGCTGACTCGCAGTGGCTGCAGGGGCAGGCGAGGCGGCCCGTGCCTTCTCCTCCGGATCGAGCGCCTGAAGCTCCTTCTCGATCTGCTCCAACTGGCGCAGAAGTTCCTGGCGTCGCTGGGCCTTCTGAGCGACCTGCTGGGGATCCGGGACGGCCTGGAGCTGGGCCCAGACGACCCTTTCACCCGCGAAGGCCCTCCATGTCAGGAGTGTCGCCAACCCCACAAGAACCGCTGTACACTTGCACGTACGATTGCATCCGCGTCGTCCCATCACGCTGTCTCCTTCCTTGGAAAATAGGGGATTAGGCTGAAGGCTTTTAGGGATCGCCTCTTCTTTCCTTCGGTCTATCTACCTGCCTTCCTGGTACGGTGAGCCTCGGGACCGCCGGAGAGAGGAACGGCGGTCCCGAGGAGGCTCAGCCGCTTCGAGAGAGGAAGTCCCTGCCATTGAGAACCAGCCCGACCCCGGCAGGGCAGGGTGGGCCAGGTGCGCGTCGCCTGAGCGGGTAGTGACGCTCACCATCTCTTCAATTTGAAAACTACCGGCAGTACGGCCCAGGCGGCGACGGCCCGGTGGTCTCTTCTGGCCGGTTCGAAGTGCCAGCGTTTGATCGCCTCGACTGCCGCCCGATCGAGATCCGGGTGACCGGCCGATCGCTCAACCAGGACCTCGCCAACCCGTCCATCTATGAGGACCAGGAGCCGGAGCAGGGAGGTTCCCTCGATCCCTTGTCGCCGCGCCGATTCCGGATAGCGGGGCTTGATCTGGTAGCCGCCTCGAGGTCTGGCCACGCCAAGCTGAAGTCCCGTCACCTTGGCGCCGATATCGGTCATTCCGAGGCCGAGCCCGCTCTTACCGGGTCCTCCACTGCCCCCTCCCGCCCCTGCCCCAGGGAGGACGGCCATGTCGCCCTTCGCAAAGAGCTGTCCGGCCCCCGCTTCTCCTCCTTCTGCTGGTGCAGAAGAGGGGACTGCTTGGTTGCCGGTCACCGCAACCGGCCCCATCACGTTGCCCGGAGGATTGGTCGGCTCCGTGGCGGGCAGTGGGATGACGGGAGCAGGTTGTGGCTCCTCTGCTTGTATTGGGGAAGGGGGCGGCGGGCTCGGCGGAAGCTCTTGGGGTAGCGGCGGAGGTTCTGCAGATGATTGGATAGCGGGGGGAGAAGGGGGTTGCTCGATGGGTCGTGACAGTGTGATCCTTTTTAGAACTGGGGGCTTGGGCCGCTCCGGTTGTGGTTGGAGGATGGGAGCAGGTGTGGGCTCGGTGATGACGACCTCGATGGGAATCAATTCCATGGGGGGCATCTGGCCGTTGAGTGCCGCGAGGCGAGCGGCGAAGATCAACCCGGCCAAGTGGAGCAGAACCGATGCGAACAGGGGCATCGTAAAGGGGCGCGAGGTCATGGGTATTTCCGCGCCTCCGCCGGTTTGACCGCGATCGCCATCCGACTGACGCCGGCCTGGCGCGCCGCATCCATCGCTTCTACGACGCGCCCGTGCGGAACGCTTTCATCGGCGTTAATGATGACGGTCAGTTCAGGGTTCGTGGCCACAAGCGCTGTCAGGCGGTTCGGGAGCGCCTCCCAGGCGATCGGCTGCTTATCGAGGAACAACTCGCCGCCTTTGGCCACTGTAAGCGCCGCGTTCTCCCTGACCTCGTGCTGGCCGCTGGCCGCTTTGGGGAGGTTCACCGGCACCCCACGGTAGACCGCCATGGACAGCGAGGCCATCATGAAGAAGACCAGCAGGAAGAAGACGGTGTCGATCATCGGAATGATCTCGATACGGGCCTTCCGGGGCGGGCGCTGCAGGAGTTTCATGGATGGGTTTCCTTCAAGGCCAACTCCAGGCGAGAGCCGTAGCGCTCGATGTCGCCCATGATCCGTTCGACCCGCGTCGTGAAGTAGTTGTACGGGACCAGGGTGGCAATGGCGATCCCGAGGCCTGTCGCGGTCGCGATGAGCGCTTCGGCCACCCCGCCGGTGATGGCGTGAGGTTGGTTGATGCCGCCGGAGGCCATGACCCCGAAGCTGCCGATCATCCCTGTGACGGTGCCGAGGAGACCCAACAGGGGCGACAGGGTGATGACCGTATCGAGCAGCGGCAAGTATCGCCGCATGTGGGCCAACTCGTCATGTGCGGCGGCCTCCATCGCCAGGGTGGGGGCAGGGTTCCGATGGCGGATGCCGGCTGCCAGGACGCGCGCCACAGGAGCGCGGGAGAGCTCGCCGAACTTGCGCGCCTCCTCCCATTGGCCGGCTGCCGCCAGCAGGAGTAACTGCTCCGTCTCCTTAGAGTGGCGCAGGCGCCACCAGAACAGTCCCCGCTCGATGACCACGGCCAGCGAGGTGATCGAACAGCAGAGGAGGGGGATCATGACCGGTCCTCCCTTGATAAGTAACGCAATGAGTGCAGACATCTCTATCTCCTTCACTTACGTGTGCGACTTAAGGATCTTCCAGCTCTCCGACCTTTGTGCTTCGTTCGCGTCCCCAAGGAGTCCGACTACGTGGGCTCTTCCATCTGTACGGTGAGCCTCGGAATCGCCGGATAAGGACGGCGATTCCGAGGAGGCTCATCCGCTTCGAGGGAGGAAGTCCTGCCGTTGAAAACTACCCAACCCCCGGCAGGATAGGGCGGGCAGAGCGTACGCGCATTCAGCATCGAACTCGCGTTTGCTGTCGGTGATGTTGTGTGGACAAGAGTGGTCGAAGGCGGCAATCGTTATTCCCCAAAATGGTTGACGATGATACGACCGCCGGAGATCACGAGATCCGGATATTCCAGCAGCTTAAAACGCTCGAACGGATTACCGCGCACCGCGATGAGATCCGCCGGCGCATCCGGTGACAATGTTCCAAGCAGGGGCATGCCGAGATTCTCTCCGGCTTTGGAAGTCGCCGCCTTGAACACGCGAAGAACGTCCATGAAGTCGATTGACGTTCCGCTTGTTAAATGCAGCATAAGATGCATCTCTTCACCGTTGATGCCCCAAGGTACATTGTCGTGCGCAATCTCAGAGCCATACACAAACCCGGCGCACCGTCCTGGCGTAGCGATCTCGCATTCTTCAATCATGGCCGCGAGTTGCATAGCATTGGAATGAATTCCCATGCCGTCTTTCACGCATGACGACAGCGTGTCAATGGTCGTAACGAATGTGAGACCCGAGGTATTCGCAGCCTGCTGCAGTAAGATGGGATTGATTGCTGCGCAAGGTACGTGTGCGAATTCATCGATGCCTGCAGTCAGCGCTCGTTCGAAACCGACATCCTCGCCCACGTGTACCAACACCCGCTTGTTAAGGGAATGAGCTTTCACCACAATCGTATTCACGACTTCCTGGGAAAGTATGTTCCATGGAGTTGGAGGCACAGGTTGGTCGCCATGCGGCATCATCCACGGTGCACCAGGTTCTCCGCCTGGCTCCAGGGACAGTTTGATTCCCGTCGCTCCGCCATCGGCCAATTGCTGAACGACATTGTCGGCTTCAGCTACAGATGAAACAGGGTAGCCCACCTGATCCAGTCCCCCGGCACCGCCGCCGAACACATTCAGCGGATATCCGCCTGGCGCCTGGAGAATAGGACCGGTGCTCAGCAGTCGCAGTCTGCCTTCGCCACCACTAGGCGGCATCAATGGACCGCCCGTATCTTGAGCAGTCGTGATGCCATGCCGAAGCACTATATCTTTATTGACGTGTTGGAACGTGATATGCGCGTGCGATTCGATAAAGCCGGGCATAATGGTTGCGTTACCCAGGTGAATTCTCCGTTTGCATTCTTTTCTTAGCTCATCAAGAGTACCGACCTGGGCGATTTTTTCTTTTTTGAGCAGCACCGCCGCATTGGAATGCAATTCGAATCCGTCGAACACTCGATCTGCGGTAAAAATCTGACAACGTCGAGGCTTCGGTATCTTTTCGTCTGCGCCTTGGGCATATGCATTAGCACCGATTCCACTCCACATGATCAAGGTAATCATTGTAATCATTAGGCTTTTGAGGGTACGCAAACGACTCCTACCTCGAATCAATTGTTGCCTCCTTTTAAGGATGGCCAGTGAAAAAGAGCCCGATTCCTGGGCGAGTCCAGGGCCGCAGAGAGCCCATGGCGCCCACAACGCAATGATTCGTTCTCAGGACCTACCAAAGCCCTAGAAGAGGCTTAGGCGTCTTGATTCAAAGCGAGATAATGTTGGTGTGTACTTGGAATACTCGAGTGGAAAGACTTACGCGAAGGCGAGCAGGGGTGGGGACCGGCCGGTCAGCCGGATGGGGCAGGTCTTAGGGCTGCGCCGCAGCACCGGGAGGAAGGCGAGCAGCACAGCCGCCGCCAACGGCAGGGAGACCCCTGACGATGGCACATGGGGGGAGACGGTTTTGTAAACCCACTCACAGACAGAACCGAGACGATTATCGGTCTGATCGTGGCGATGCGTATTGTGGGGATGGCCCAGACACAGGAAGAGGAAGACATTCAGTAGCAGATAGAGACAGAGCGCCGATGCTGCAAGGGGCCTCAGAGGCCGAGGTCCGTGAGATGATCTATTCAAAAGCGCCACTGGTGAAGCTCCGTCTCCTTCGACAGACGACACAGAAGAGGAAAATAGTTCATGGCCCTTTTTACTTCCTCTGGCCGAGCGCGTCTACAGATGCCTGCTAACTAGTGCTACGAAATGCGTCATGCCTACGCCGCGTTAGGAGGCTAGAGAGAAAGGATGTGGACGGCTATGCTCGGAATCCCGGCAAAATAAGAACCGGCCTTGAGGGGCTGAACCCCTCAAGGCCGGAGTACCGCTTGGTCGAACGAGCCGCCTCTGCTACTCGAGGACCAACAGTTGGCCGGCCATATGCAAAGTGGCCTTGTGAAGCTGACACTTAATGGGGAAGATCCCTGCCTTAGTGGCCTTGAAGGATACGGTCTTGGTCTGATTGGCGCCGACCACCTCCTTCACACCAACACCCTCGATCTCGTAGCCGTGCTCCTCTCGCAGGCTGTTGTTGAGCATGAGCGTCACCGTGTCTCCCTTCTTGGCGACGATCGTGGTGGGCGTCCATATCTGGACGCCTTGGGCGTCGACGTCCACCAGGTGCAGGGTGACCTGTCCGGCTTCGATAGGCGGAGCGAAGCTGCCAAGGAAGAACACGGCCGCGATTGTAACGAAGAGCATCAATCCCTTTCTGAGCATCATGTTTCTTCTCCTTCTTCAATCAGTCTGGTTAGACAACCGTGGAGCGCTCAAAAAACCTTATACTCAAGTGTGTACCTGTCACAGCTTCTCGTCTAACAAGTGCGCTCACGGTTGCTAATGCCTGTGACAGTATTTATTCCATCAGTCGTTTTACACATCATGTCGCTAAGCGTATTACTGTCTTCCTGTGGGCGACGGTGCTGGGGCTGGGGTCCCTACCTGCCGGTGGACAGCATGCGGTTCACGGTGTTCGTAACGAGGAATATGGCGGGCGGGCGTGAGTTGAGTGAGCCATGCACTGGAGATGAGCACGAACACGGCTAGGAGCCACTCCAACCGACCAATGGTTGTGACCAGCAATCGGGCGCGGCCATCCCGGCCGCGGCCTAGTCTGGGGAGAAGATGGTAGCGGTTCAGCGCTGCGAGCATCAGCATTAGCAAGACAAGCGAGAGTTTCACCAGGAGGGTCCATCCGTAGGGAATCCAGAAGAGGGTCGAGAAAGACATCAGTCGCAACCGTGGGTGGAAGAGCCCCGTTGTGAGAATACCTACGACGCAGACGGTCGCTAGGATTGAGAATCGTCTGGCGATCAAGGCGAAGCCCAGGGCGGCGTCCTCGTTGCTGGTCGGTGTCAACGTGGCGCGCAGCACAAATCCCATCACGAGCAGCCCCCCGATCCAGATGGAGACTGCGAGCAGATGGAGCCAGTCGATCAGGACTGGGAGTGTCACATCTCCCCAGTCTGCCGCATGACCCGACAGGCTTCGGGTGAGGGCGATAGCGACAGCCCCGAGAAGACTGATGCCAGTGGACCAGGTGATCCCTGGCCAGAACCGCCAACCAAGGACAACCAGTCCAATAAAGCCGATCCTGAGAAGCCAGATAGTGCCATAGCGGGTCTCTAGCAGCGTTAGCGATAGTGCATCACCAGCGTTGCTCAGGATCCCGCCGCCCATGATCAGCGCCCTGAGGAGCAGCTCTAGTACGCTCGCCAGGGCCACCAACATGAGCGCCCCGGCCTCTACCCGCCGGAGCAGTCCCTCAAAGGGCTCGAACCCCCGAGGGGATAGAGAGACTGGTCGGATGATCAGGTATTGAAACGCAAGAGTGCCGATCAGCGTCGTGAGCCCTGCGAAGTCGAGCCAGAGGACGATGACGGAGAGGGGCGTTAGAAGGTCGCTCATGGCTGTCACGAACGGTTCATCTCTGACCCATCAAGGGCCTAGCACCGCGTCGGGCTCTGGGGGGCCTTGCTGGGTTTGGCGTCCCAAGTTCGGTTCTGCTCGATCAGTGCGGCCACAGAGGTTTGAAAGATGCGGAGACTTCCTTTCCCTATCTTGGTTGCATCCAATCGGCCTTCCTGTACCCAACGATAAATAGTCCAACGGCTGACGGTCAGCAGCATCGCCGCTTCATCGACGCGCAATAAACACTTGTCCATAGTGGTTACCCCTCCCAAAGACCCGTCAATGCAATTCTGCCTAAGCGATCAGCTTTCAGCGTTCAGCTTCTGATAGTTCCTTCGCCTTGGCCGAGTTGTCGGGTTACGCTACGCTAACCCGACCTACGGTTGATCCCCTCTCCCATCGGGAGAGGGGACGGGGGTGAAGGCCTGAGGCTGTGACGGCTGACTGCTGGCGCTATGTTCTAAGGAAAGGCTAATGTTCAGGCAGTGAAAGAGGGGGGAGCGCGTCCGTGGGCAGGACCGAGACAAGCGATGGAAGGATCAGTAAAGCGGGTTCCTGGAACGATCTCCAAGGGCAGAGCAGGTATCTCGATAGACACGGACTCGACGGCGGTGCCGGCCAGATGTGTGGAGGCAGAGGCAACCGCGCACTGGGCCGCCTGGTTGAGACGACCGAGGTTGTGCATCGAGTGGAGCCCGGCCGCGAACGCGAAGAGTAGAAGGATCAGGACAAGGGCCAGCGCTTCGATGGACCGTACGCGGGGCCGTTTCGCTGTCAACATTCGCCTACCTTTGCGTTGATGGTGGCATTGCCGTTGGCATGTGGTGCGCCGGCGGATGGCCGCCATTATGCTCAAGGGACTTGAGATGTTCGAGGTGGCGTACATGGCGGGCCGGCATGAGTTGGGTGAGGAGGGCTGAACAGGCCAGCGCCACGACGACCATCATCCACTCCAGCCGGATGAACCGGGAGAACTGGGACTGGGGCATGCTGGTGAACCGACGGATCGTCCTAAAGATCAGTCCCTCAGCCCTGCCTGGCCCGCGTAGCAGTAGGGCGAGAAAGTAATACCGGTTGACGGCCGCAATCATTAAGATGCCGCCGACAAGTGCGAGCTTGACTAGGAGAGTCCAGCCGTACGCAGCGTCGACGAGAGCCGAGATGGAGCCCACCTGCAACCAGGAGTTGTAGAGCCCGGTCGCTAGGAAGACGGCGACGCAGGCGGCCGCCATCCTGGAGAAGGGCCTGGCGATTGAAGAGAGGCCGTGAACCATGGCTTCTATGCCTGGCGTTGCGAGTGAACGCTTGAGCACGAACCCGAACGTGAAAAGCCCGCCGATCCAGATCGAGACCGCCAGGAGGTGGAGCCAGTCGATCAGTACCGGAACCGTCACATCGCCCCTGTCAGCCGCGTGGCCTGAAAGGGTCGTTGTGAGCGGGACGAGGAAAGCCACAAAGAAGGAGGCCCTAATGAACCGTGGGCTTGCGGTGCTCCCCAGCAACCTCAGCCACCAGGCCATGCCAAGCAGCCCTATCCGACCGAGCCGCGCGATCCAGAGCAATCGCGGGGTTGTGGCCATCCCC
>JANGEZ010000078.1:0-2769 GCA_031838355.1 Candidatus Methylomirabilis sp. bin48
AGCCATCGATAGTCATCGAGCTTTTGTACAACCTTGCTCATCGTTCACCCTTGCCCTGCTGTGCTGTACGTTTCGGTTGTTCTTCTGTAGGGGCAGGGCTTGCCCTGCCCTCATGGGCGCAGCAAGCAGCGCCCCTACAAAGGAGATTACTCCAAGAGTTGATACCGTGAGTTTCGCCGCTTTGGGACAAAACCTGCGTCGGCAATGTTTCGTCGGATCTCATCGAGAGGCATAAGCTGCGCCGTGACGGCAGTCCTCACAACATTCTCCTCAAGAACGGTGCTCCCGAAGTCATTGACGCCGTACTGCAGCGAGAGTTGTCCGATCTTTGGGCCCATCGTCAGCCAGGAGGCCTGGATATGCTTTACATTGTCCAGCATAATTCTGGACACGGCCACAGTCCGAAGATAGCCGTAGCCACTGCCGCCGCGCCCTCGGAGCGCGTCGCCATTGGGTTGATAGCTCCAGGGGATGAAGGCCGTGAAGCCGCCGGTCCGATCCTGCAACTCTCGAATCCTGATTAGGTGCTCGATACGCTGGGCCAGCGTCTCTCCCACCCCGTACATCATCGTGGCCGTGCTGGGTATCCCAAGCCCGTGGGCGATCTGCATGAGGTTCAGCCAGTCAGATGCGCTCTCCTTCAATGGCGAGACCCGCTCTCTCACCTCATCGACCAACAGTTCAGCCCCGGCCCCTGGGATCGAATCGAGGCCCGCCGCTTTGAGCCGCTTCAACGTGTCCTTGAGGGATATCTTGGAACTATCTGATATATAACCTATTTCTACAGTAGAGAGCGCATGGAGATGGACCGGAAAGCGAGCCTTGATTGAGGTGAGGAGATCCTCGTAATAGTCGATCTTCAGGCTGGGGTTGAGCCCCCCCTGCAGAAGGACCTCCGTCCCACCGAGCTCGATCAACTCCTGGATCTTCTGAAAGATCTCCTCTTTGGACAGGAGATACCCTTCCGTCGAGCCCGGCAGCCGGTAGAAGGCGCAGAACGAACATTGGACCCAGCAGGTGTTAGTATAGTTGATGTTACGGCCGATGACATATGTCACAACCGGCTCGGGATGTAAGCGCCAGCGCACGCAGTCAGCCAAGGCGGATAGCTCCAGCAGCGTCGCCAGTTCGAAGAGCTCGACCCCGTCATCGAAGCTGAGCCGCTCCCCTCCCGCAACCTTCTCCGCGATCGCCTCGATCCTGCCGTTCGACTCAGCCATGCCTTAGATTCCTCGGCTCCATCCGGCACTCGTTATGGGACAGCGATCCTGAAGCAGTCAAACTCGTGCACCGTTGTGTAGTCAAGCAAACGCCCTTTTCAGGGCCTAGCCCGAACCTCTGGAGCAGATTCAACGCTTAGCGTGTGCGGCCCGATTGACCGCGTCCAGCTCTACGCGGTCGTGGGGCCTTCAGTTTCTCCCAGAACTGCCTGGGAGAGAGAATCGCCAGATTCTCGATGTGACCTATATCCAGGAGTTCCTTGTCACCTGTCACGAACACATCGGCTCCAGCCGCTATCGCAGCCGACAGAATGAGTAGGTCATCCTGATCTTCTATGTCGACCGTCGGCAGTTGGCCGGGCTGTGCAAGCACGGTATCTTGCCGCATAAGCCAAATGAAGTCGGCAATCAAATCCTGAGCTACACCGAATTTGGTCCGCAAGACACGCCTCAACTCGCTCAGCACTTGTGCGGAAGTCAGGAGTTCATGTGAAGTCAGAACCTCGCGCAGAACGTCTGCGCACAGTCCGCGAGTTGCCGCTGCACTGGCCAGGACATTGGTATCCAGGAAAACCCTCACGACACCTCGGCGAACACATCTTCGTCTGTCAGGTAACCGCGTGCCTCCGCAAAAGGCATGATCTTGCGCCGCAGTGCTTCAAACTGGCTGATCCGAAGCTGGCGACGAAGGGCCTCTCGGGCGACCTCACTACGGTTTCTTCCTGACCGACGGCTCGCCTTGGTTAACAGGTCGTCCAGATCTTTGTCGAGTCTGATTGTGAGGATGCTCGTCTTCATGTCATACAATGTAGGACAATGTGGCTGTAGTGTCAATGATACTGTTCGGCCCAACGGCGGGCTGCGGATCAGCGGCAGCCGGACGCCAGAGCGTGCTCGCGTGGACGACCGTTCGTTGCAGCCCGCTGTGAGCCGGTTGCAACCTGACACGTTACGTGTTACACTTTTCCTGTGGCGATCCTGAAGTTCAGGCACGCGGGCTTGGAGTGCTTCTTCCTCCGTGGAACGACCGCCGGCATCCAAGCCGAGCATGCCCAAAGATTACACCTGATCCTCGGTCGATTGAACGTCGCGAAGGGGCCCCGCGACATGGGCCTGCCGGGACTGGACCTCCACCTGCTGAAGGGCGAGCGAAAAGGAACATGGGCTGTGAGCGTAAGTGGGAACTGGCGCATCACGTTCGCGTTCTCAGGTCCCGATGTCGTCAATGTCGATTATGAGGATTACCACTGAGGTGTCCCTATGAAGATGCACAATCCGCCTCATCCGGGTGAGGTGCTCCGCGAACTCTGCTTTCAGCCCCTCGGTTTGACCGTGACCGAGACTGCCCAGGCGCTCGGGGTCAGTCGCAAGACGTTCTCAAGCATCCTGAACTGCCGCGCTGGTATTAGCCCGGAGATGGCGGTCCGTCTGTCGATCGCCTTCGGTACCACTGCGGAGAGCTGGCTCAGCCAGCAGCTTCAGTTCGATCTGGCGAAGGCAGAGGCCAAGCGCCGGTCGCTTCGCGTCAAGAAGCTCGCGGCTGCTTGAC
>JANGEZ010000079.1:0-9474 GCA_031838355.1 Candidatus Methylomirabilis sp. bin48
ATTATGTTTTCTTCCATGGGGCTTCCTGGACTAAACGGCTTCATCGGCGAGTTTTTGATTCTTATCGGGGCCTTCAAGGTCAATTATGTCTGGGCCGCTTTTGCTGTCACCGGGATCGTGCTCGGTGCGGCCTATATGCTGTGGCTCTATCAGCGAACCATGTTCGGGGCGCTGGAGAACCCGAAGAATGCTGACCTCCCCGACCTGAGTTTCAGGGAGCTGACGACTCTCGTTCCGATCATCGTCATGTGTTTCTGGATTGGCCTCTATCCCTCCCCGTTTCTGAGTCGGACGGAGGCGTCGGTGAATTATATCCTGGCGCGGGTTCACAAACAGCAGGCCGTTACCGAGCCTACCCTGAGTAGTCCAGCCACTTCTGGTTCGACACGGCTCACCACAGGCTTCGACAGGCCTGTCCTGAGCTTTGTCGAAGGACTCAGGACGAGCGGTTGGAGCATCGAAGCTGGCCAGGAGCCAGGGGGACCTGTCTTACCGGTCCAGGGGTCTGCCCTGCACCACGCTGGAGCATCTCGTGACTGACGTGTTCAACATGGTAGACATCTCCACTGCCTCGCCAGAGGTGGTCATGGGCCTGGTGGCCATGGTAATCCTTATGCTCGACTTCATAGCCCCCAAAGGCGGACGAGACTGGCTGGGATATCTGAGCATCCTTGGCGTGCTTGCCACCTTCACGACCCTGATGGGCCAACGGGGGGCGACGCAGCTCGCCTTTAGCGGGCAATACCTCAGCGATCCCTTCGCGTTCTTCTTCAAGATCGTATTTCTGGTCTCGGCCGCGCTCATTCTGCTCATGTCGATCGGCCACCTGAAGAGCGAAGGAATTGACAAAGGGGAGTTCTACGGGCTGATCCTCTTCGCCACACTGGGAATGATGCTGATGGTCAGTGCTGTAGACCTCCTGATTCTCTACATCGGCCTGGAGACGATGTCGATTTCCATTTACATTCTAGTCGGATTCCTGAAGCGGGAGCGGCGAAGCGGCGAAGCCGCCCTGAAGTACCTGCTCATGGGAGGGTTCTCCTCCGCGATTATGCTGTACGGCATCGTGATGCTGTATGGTCTTACCGGCACCATCGGCCTGAGAGAGATTGCCTCGACGTTGTCAGCAGACACCGTCTCGAATCCGGCGCTCATTCTGGCCATGGTGATGCTGGTGGCCGGCTTCGGGTTCAAGATCGCGGCGGTCCCCTTTCACATGTATATCCCTGACGTGTATGAGGGGGCTCCGACCCCTGTAGTGGCCCTCCTGGCGGCGGCCTCAGAGGCTGCTGGTCTCGCCATCCTCTTGCGGGTCTTTCTGGTGGCCATCCCAGGACTGCAGGATCGCTGGACGCTTCTCTTTTACACCCTGTCCTTGCTCACGATGACGGTGGGAAATGTCGTGGCGATTGCGCAGAGCAATATCAAGCGGATGCTGGCCTACAGCTCTATCGCCCACATCGGGTACCTGCTGATCGGGTTAGTGGCGGGACGGGAGCTGGGGATCTCAGCCATACTGCTGTATACCCTGATCTATGCCTTGATGACACTCGGCGTTTTTGCCATGGTGATCCTTCTCTGCGTAGGCAAGGTGAAGGGGGAACAGATCGACGACTTCACCGGCCTGGCTCAGCGAAGCCCCATGGCGGCGGCCGCCATGTTGATCTTCCTCCTCTCATTGGCTGGCATCCCCCCGACCGCAGGCTTTGTCGGGAAGCTCTATCTTTTCGGTGCAGCCATCGAACAGGGGTACATCTGGCTCGCGGTGATTGCCGTTATCAATTCAGCCATCTCGGTGTTCTATTACATGAAGGTAGTGGTGGCGATGTACATGCGGGATCTTCCGCCTCAGGGCCTGACTTTGAGTTCTTCCCGGCCTCTGCGGGTCGCGCTATTCGTGACCCTGATAGGAACCCTCGCTATCGGGATCTACCCAGGCCCCTTCCTGGAGCTGGCTAGGGCCTCGGTCGCCGGCCTCTGGTAGAATTCATGGGGTTGGGGCGAGCCTTGACAGAGTGGAGGGAGAGGGCTAGAGTGTGGCCGAACGCGGCAAGAGAAAATATCCCCAGCCCCCATTTGGTAAAGGGGGGCCAAGGGAGATTTCATCGGCGGAACGATGAAGGACAATCAGGCTCGACTGTGGCGTCAGCTCGCGGGATTGAGCTCACTGGGGATTACTTTTGCCGCTTCGATTGCAATCGGGGCGGCGATCGGTATCGCCTTGGATCGCTGGCTGGGGACGTCGCCGTGGTTGACGATTCTGTTTTTTATTTTTGGCGTTGCGGCCGGCTTTACCAATCTTCTAAAAGACCTCAAGCGTTGGGGGAGTTGATTTGTTGAGATGCGTATATGATTTCCCGCACAATAACGGGGAGGCGTGATGGAGCACCATCCTACGCTTATCCAGATTCCTAATTTTTTAGGGGCGTTAGGGGTTCCTGGGGCCTGGGTGCCGGAGCATGTCGCGATGGCCTGGGTCGTAATGGCTATCCTGGTCGGCGTGTCGTATCTGGCCACGAGACGGCTCGATGCTGTGCCTGGGCCGATGCAGAACTTCATGGAGGTAGTCGTTGAGATGTTCGTGGACCTGCTCACGCAGATGATCGGGCCAAAGGGGAAACGGTATCTTCCCCTGATCGGTACGGCCGGTCTCTTCATTCTCGTTGGGAATCTCCTGGGAACTGTCCCCGGTTTCAAGCCTCCAACGGCGAATCTCAACACCACTGCGGCCCTAGCCATCACCGTATTTCTCTCCTATAACTACTTTGGCATACGGGAGCAAGGAATCGCTGCCTATCTGCGCCACTTCTGTGGACCGATTCTGTGGCTGGCCCCTATCATGTTCCCCATCGAGTTTATCGGTCACCTCGCCCGGCCGATCTCTCTGTCGATTCGGTTGTTCGGCAATATCTTCGGCGAGGAGAGCGTGATCGCTATCCTGCTGTCGTTGATCTGGTTAGGCATTCCGTATGTCATCTATCTGGGTATCATGATGCCCCTGAGTCTCTTTACCAGCTTTGTCCAGAGCTTCATTTTTGTGATGCTTTCCATGGTGTATATCGCAGGAGCGGTCCAATCTGAGCACGAGGAGCACCACTAACCCCATCTTTATTCTGAAAGGAGTCGTATCGATGAGTCGCACACAAGGAGCGCGCGTTCTACTGTTGGTGACGGTTCTACTTGCCCTTGGGTCTCAGGTCGCATTTGCCGCTGAAGCGGCTAACCCAGAGGCCACAACCTTTTTTGTCGTCTCGGTCCTGACGGGGGGATTCGCCATGGCCATCGCCTCTGGCGCAGCGGCGATTGGACAGAGCCGGGCCATCGTGAGCGCCCTGGAGGCGATCGGTAGGCAGCCGGCAGCAGCTCCGCGGATCCAGGTCGCAATGATTATCGGTCTCGCGCTCATCGAGTCGCTGGCCATCTATGTCCTGCTTGTCGCCCTGATCATCTTCTTCGCGAATCCCTTCATCAAGTACGTGGTTCCAGGCGCATAGAAGAGGGTAAGGCTTCGGGGCGATGACCGATTGCCCAGGAGAGACGCAGTGCTCTTCGCATATCTGCCGATCTTTATCCTGATCCTTCTGGTCGCCGGTTTTGCCCTCGCTACCCTCTTTGTGTCCCACGCACTCGGGCCGCGACGGCCGACTCGGGCGAAGCTCGCCCCGTACGAGTGCGGGATCGACCCGGTGGGCTCCGCCAGGGAGCGGTTCTCGGTCAAGTTTTACCTGGTCGCGATGTTGTTCATCATCTTCGACATTGAGGTCGTTTTCCTGTATCCCTGGGCGGTGATCCTGAATAGTCTGAAACTATTCGGGTTGGTCGAGATGATTGTCTTTCTCGGCATCCTCCTGATCGGCCTCCTGTATGTCTGGAGGAGGGGGGGGCTGGAATGGACAACGTGAAGGGGGCGGAGGAGAACCGCACAGTTTCAAAGTTGCGAGAAAGATTCCCGGAGGCGACCCTCTCGGCCAGAAGCTTTCGCAACGAAACGACCCTCCTCGTCAGGCCTGGTGACATCATTCGTATCTGTCGCCACCTGAAAGAGGATCCAGGCCTTCTGTACGATTTCCTCTCTGATCTGACTGCGGTCGATCGGCTCGGGGACCACCCACGGTTCGAGGTGGTCTACCATCTCTATTCCCTTCAGTACAAGTGGCGAATCCGGTTGAAGGTGCCGGTTGAAGAGGGTGAGGCGGTACCCAGTGTGACCGCCGTCTGGAGCGCCGCCAATTGGCACGAACGTGAAGTATTCGATATGTTCGGCATCGGCTTTGATGGGCACCCGGATCTCCGGCGAATACTCATGCCGGAGGAATGGGAGGGGTTCCCGCTCCGGAAGGACTACCCGGTGCAGTCCTCGCCGAAATGGTGGGCAGAGGGGGCGGCAGGTGACTGAGCGGCGCACCATGACCATTAACATGGGGCCCCAGCACCCGAGCACCCACGGCGTGCTGCGTCTGGTCCTGGAGCTGGATGGCGAGATCGTGGTCCGGTGCGCTCCGCATATCGGGTACCTGCACACCGGGATGGAGAAGATCGCGGAAAGCAAGCGGTACCAGCAGGTCATCCCCATTACGGATCGGATGGATTATCTCGCCCCCCTCAGCAATAACCTGGCCTACGTGTTGGCCGTCGAGAAGCTCCTTGACATCGAGGTGCCTCAGCGAGCGAGGGTGATCCGCATCATGTTGACCGAGCTGACCCGAATTGGAAGCCACCTGGTCTGGCTTGCGACACATGCTATCGATATCGGGGCCATGAGCGTCTTCCTCTATGCCTTTCGGGAACGTGAGGCGATCCTGGACATGTCCGAACAGGTGTCCGGGGCCAGGATGATGTCCAGCTACTTCCGGATTGGCGGCCTGTTTGCCGACCTGCCAGAGGGGTTCGAGAAGGTGGTCCGCTCTTTTGTCGAAAGCTTTCCTAACCGCCTGGCCGAGTACGAAGACCTGCTGACGAGGAACCCGATCTGGATCGAACGGACCAAGGGGGTTGGTGTGATCAAGCCGGAAGAGGCCATAGATCTTGGCTTAAGCGGTCCAAGCCTCCGAGCCTGCGGGATCCCTTGGGACATTCGTAAGGCTAATCCCTATTCTGGCTATGAGCAATTTGACTTCGAGACCTCCAGGGGAATCCACGGCGATGTCTACGACCGATACCTCTGCCGGATCTTTGAGATGCGGCAGAGTGTGGCCATTGTTCGCCAGGCCCTGGAGCGCCTTCCAGATGGGCCGATCGCTGTGGCCAATCCGAAGCTCACCCCGCCGCCTAAGCCGATGATCAAACAGAGCATGGAGGCCCTCATTCACCACTTCCTGCTCTGGTCGACAGGGTTTGCCGTACCGGCAGGAGAGGTGTATCAGAGCATCGAATCACCGAGGGGCGAGTACGGGGTCTATCTGGTGAGCGATGGCAGCAACACACCCTATCGTCTCCATTTTCGTGCGCCCTCCTTCGTGAACCTGCAGTCGTTACCGCGGATGGTGGAAGGGCGACTGGTGGCCGATCTGGTAGCGATCATCGGTAGCATCGATATCGTACTCGGCGAGGTGGATCGGTGAGACAAACGGTGCGAGGTGCGACCCCCCCACCCTTCCCTCCCCCTCGGAGGGGGGAGGGCGAGGGAGGGGGTGCAGAGGACGAGGCGCGATGACGGAAGAGACGATTCAGCGTATCCTGTCTCGATATCCCGATCGTCGTTCCGCTCTATTGCCACTGATGCACCTGTGCCAGGAGGAGGCAGGGTATCTGACAGAGGAGGCCATGCGTGAGCTGGCCGCCCGTCTTGACTTGCCGCCGACCCAGGTGGCGGAGGTCGCGATGTTTTACGACATGTTCCGTCTGAAGCCGGGTGGGCGGTACGAGATCTGGGTCTGTCACAATCTGAGTTGCGCGCTCTTAGGGGCCGAACGGGTGATCCGGCGTCTTGAAGAGGCGCTTGGGGCCAGCGCTGGAGAGACGACAGCCGATGGGCTGTTCACAATCAAGCGAGTTGAGTGCCTTGCTGCCTGCGGACTCGCACCGGCAATCCAGGTGGGGCCTGATTACTACGGTCCGGTTTCGCACGGTGATGTTGAGACACTGGTTGCACGGCTGCGAGAGCAATTAGCTGGCAGCGATCAACGGGCGGCTTCATGCGATCGGTTGTAGGGGCATGGTTTACCCTGCCCAAGGAGGGCGCAGCAAGCAGCGCCCCTACACCGCTGATGGCTGAACTTTTATGAGCGAAAAGATCCTTACGAAGCGGTTTGAGATCTCTGGGTATCGCGGAACCCTCGAGGAGTACGAGGCTAGCGGAGGGTATCAGGCCATCGCGAAGGCGCTCAAAGAGCATACGCCTGCCAGCCTGATCGAGATGGTGAAGCGGTCGGGACTCAGAGGGCGTGGAGGGGCAGGCTTCCCCACCGGCGTCAAGTGGGGCTTTATTCCCAAGGATCCGGAGCTGCCCAAGTATCTCGTCTGTAATGCCGATGAGAGCGAGCCGGGGACGTTCAAGGATCGGGAGCTGATCATGCGAGACCCGCACCAGCTCATCGAAGGGATCCTGCTGGCAAGTTTCGCCATCGGGTGTCGGACCGCTTATATCTATATCAGGGGCGAGTTCATTGCAGGGGCGTGTATCCTCGAACAGGCGATCAGAGATGCGGCCGCCCGTGGTCTCGTGGGAAAGGATATTCTGGGGAGCAGCTTCAGTCTGGACCTCCACGTGCATCGAGGCGCCGGCGCCTACATCTGTGGAGAGGAGACCGCCCTGCTGGAATCGTTGGAGGGCAAAAGGGGGTTGCCACGGCTGAAGCCCCCGTTTCCCGCCACGTCGGGGCTCTATCGCAAGCCCACCGTCGTGAATAATGTCGAAACTCTCAGCAACCTTTCGCATATCGTGCTGCGTGGAGCCGAGTGGTTCTCGAGCATTGGGAATCCCAAGAGTACGGGTACCAGGGTCTTTTCGGTAAGCGGCCACGTTCGCCGGCCCGGTATCTACGAGTGCCCGATCAACGTCTCAATGAGAGAATTGATCTTCGAGCATGCGGACGGGATGCGGGATGGTCGCCGCCTGAAGGCGGTGATTCCTGGAGGTTCCTCGGTGCCGGTTCTGACCGAGCAGCACCTGGACACCCGGATGGACTTCGAATCTCTGGCCACGGCAGGTTCCATGGCCGGATCTGGCGGCGTCATCGTGATGGATGAGACCACCTGCATGGTCCGGGTGGGCGAGGTCGTCTCTCGATTCTATCATCACGAATCGTGCGGGCAGTGCACGCAGTGCCGGGAGGGGACGGCGTGGCTGCACAAGACGCTGAGAAGGATCGAAGAGGGTCGCGGACGACAGGCAGACCTCGACCTCCTCTTGGATATTTGTGACAACATGAAAGGCAAAACCATCTGCCCTTTAAGCGATGCTGCCGCTATGCCGATTGAAAGCTACCTGAAGTACTTTCGTGATGAATTCGAGCAGCACATCGTGAATCGCGCCTGCCCGTTCCAGAGCGACTACAGCGTCCCTAGCGTCATCGCGTCATAGCCACACAAGGGATGTCGCCGACGCAACAGACGCGCCGACGCAACAGACGCAACCAACGCAAGACGCAATAGACGCGGAGGAATGATGCCGGAGGGCACCTTCTTCGTCCTCATGGTAGCGAAGATCGTCGTGGTCTTCGGGCTGATGCTGCTAAGCGTCACCTACCTGACTTGGCTGGAGCGCAAGATCCTCAGCGACATCCAGGTCCGGCTCGGTCCGATGCGGGTCGGCCCCCACGGCCTGCTCCAGCCGATCGCCGACGGGCTCAAGCTCCTGTTCAAGGAGGAGATCGTTCCCCAGGCCGCTGACCGGACACTCTACCTCCTGGCCCCCGTGCTTGCGCTGATCCCTGCCTTCATCTCCTTTGCCGTAATCCCTTTCGGAGACCGGATCCGACTCTTCGGACAGAGCATCGACCTGGTCATCGCTGACGTCAATATCGGGCTGCTGTATGTATTCGGTGTTGCCTCTCTCGGGATCTATGGGATCGTCCTGGGAGGGTGGGCCTCGAACAACAAGTACGCGCTGCTTGGGGGTCTGCGTGCCTCGGCCCAGATGATTAGCTATGAACTCTCCCTGAGTCTGTCGGTGGTGGGCGTGGTGATGCTGTCGCAATCGCTGAGCCTGGTGCAGGTTGTGGATGCTCAGGCCAGGGTGTGGTTTATCGTTCTTCAGCCGATCGGGTTTCTCATCTTCCTGATCTGTGCTGTCGCCGAGATCAATCGCGCCCCCTTCGATCTCCCGGAGGCCGAAACGGAACTGGTGGCCGGTTTTCATGTCGAGTACAGCTCAATGAAGTTCGCCATGTACTTTATGGCTGAGTACGCCAACATGATCACCGTATCGGCTATGGCGACTACGCTGTTCCTGGGCGGGTGGAGGGGGCCGTGGTTGCCACCGGTGGTCTGGTTTCTCATTAAGCTCTATCTGTTTATTTTCCTCTTCATCTGGCTTCGAGGTACGCTGCCGCGCTTTAGATACGATCAACTGATGCGATTTGGGTGGAAGGTTCTGCTGCCCATTGCGCTGGTCAATATTATGGTTACGGCTGTGTTTGTGGCGTTGAGGTAAGAATGGAATGGCTGGTGTTCGTTCCGTTGGCCGCAATGGCGCTCATCACTGCGGTCCTGGTCATCGTCCTGCGAAATCCGGTCTACTGCGCCCTCTCGCTTATTGGAACGTTCTTCGCGCTATCGGGGATCTATCTGCTGTTGCAGGCGCAGTTCATCGCCGTCGTACAGGTGATCGTCTACGCCGGAGCGATCATGGTCCTGTTCCTGTTCGTGGTCATGCTGCTCGACCTGGGTCATGAACTGCCCGCCTGGCTGCAGCGAGATCGGCCCAGGCTCCTGCTCGGCGTTGGTGCGGTCGCCCTCCTGCTGCTTGAGTTGGCGATCCCCATCGGCTCCAATAGTTCTCGTGCTCCCCAGGGCCCCTATACATCCGAGGTTGTAGGCGCCATCGGAAATACTCAGATCGTCGGACGTCTCCTGTTCACCGATTTTCTCATCCCATTTGAGATTACTTCTATCATCCTTCTCATTGCCATTATTGGTGTCATGGTCTTGGCCAGGAGATAAAAAGAGAGGGTGTAGGGTTTAGGGTATAGGGTTTGTAGGGGCGCTGCTTGCTGCGCCCGGTGCGAGGCGCGAAGTACAATGACAGGGACCGTACCTTTAAATGCATATCTGATTCTAAGCGCTGCCCTCTTTGTCATCGGGGTCGCCGGAGTGCTGATCCGGCGTAATGCGCTGGTGATCTTCATGTCGATCGAGCTGATGCTGAATGCGGTGAATCTCACCTTTGTGGCGTTCTCGAGATTTCTCCACTCGATGGATGGACAGATCATTGTGTTGTTTGTGATGGCGGTGGCGGCGGCCGAGGTAGCATTAGGGCTGGCCATCATCATTGCGCTGTATAGAAACAAAGCGACCGTGAATGTGGACGATATC
>JANGEZ010000080.1:0-2240 GCA_031838355.1 Candidatus Methylomirabilis sp. bin48
CCGAGTTGGCCGGGACGTCTGGTGGTCAGCCGAAGCCCGATCTGCCAGGGCTGGTGGATCTCCTCCTGGTCCTGGGGGGCGACGGGACGCTCCTGTCCGTGGCGCGCCTGATTGGGGCGCGTGACGTCCCGATCCTGGGAGTCAACCTCGGCGGCCTCGGGTTTTTGACCGAGGTGACACTTGAAGAGCTTTATCCAATCCTGGATGCGGTGTTGCAGGGAAGCTATGAGGTGACCCACCGGATCCTGCTGACCGCTACGGTCCACCGGCAGGGAGAGCGGATCGCTGAGTATGTCGCGCTGAACGATGCGGTCATCAATAAAGGCGTCCTGGCCCGGATGATCGAGCTGGAGACGTACATCGACGGGCAATATGTCACGACCTTCCGCGCCGATGGCCTCATCCTTTCTACCCCGACCGGCTCTACCGCCTACTGCCTTGCGGCTGGTGGACCGATCGTCTACCCGACGCTTCGCGCGCTTGTCCTGACCCCGATCTGCCCCCATACGCTCACCCTCCGTCCTCTTGTTATCCCAGACGCTGCAAAGGTGGAGATCGTCCAGGGCTTGACGAACGAGAACGCCTACCTGACCCTGGACGGCCAAGTTGGGTTTACCCTTCGCCATCGCGATGTGATCAGGGTCGTTCGCTCAGATCATACCATCACCCTGCTCAAGGCGCCCGGGAAAGACTACTTCCAGATCCTTCGGACAAAGCTGAAATGGGGCGAGCGGTAACGCCGTGCTCCGCGAGCTGAGTATGACGAATTTCGCCCTGATCGACGAGCTCCGGGTGGAGTTCGGCCCCGGATTGAATGTCCTCACAGGGGAGACCGGCGCAGGGAAGTCGATCATTATCGACGCATTGGGGTTGGCGCTGGGGACAAAGGGCGAGACGGAGCAGATCCGCACCGGGGCCGAAGGGGCGACGGTGGAAGCCGCGTTCGATTGCTGGGACGAGGAGGCTCGGCGCCTGCTGGCCGACAGTGGGATTGAGTGTCCACCGGATGAGTTCCTGCTCGTACGGCGCATGCTCCTGCGGGAGGGAAAGAGTAAGACGTATCTGAATGGGAGACTCTCGTCGGCGGCGTGGCTTCGGGGTCTTGGCGATTTGCTGGTCGAGGTCCATGGCCAGCATCAAGGGATGGTCCTGACTCAGCCTTCTCGTCAGCGGATGCTCCTCGACGCCTATGCCGGCCTGACAGGGGATGTAGCGGCCTTCCGCGCGCTGTATAGCAGGCGGCAGGCTCTGAGGGCGGAGCTGGACGCTCTGCACGCGGAAGAGCGAGAGAAGGCCCAGCGCCTTGACCAGCTCCAATATCAGCGAGGAGAGATCGCTGCCGCGCGACTGCACGAGGGGGAAGAAGAGGAACTCATCCAGGAGCGGACGATCCTCATGCACGCCGAGCGGCTACACGCGGCGGCGCACCTGGGGTACGAGGGTCTGTACGGAGAGCAGGGGTCGATCATGGGTCGCCTGGCCGCGATCGTCTCGAAGCTCAAAGATGCGCAGAGCATCGATCCGAGGTTGAAGGAAGCGGTTGATGCCTGCATGACGGCCATCGCGTCGGTTGAGGATGCGTCCGCCCAGCTCAGGGACTACAGGGAGGGCGTAGCCTTTGACCCTGAGCGCCTCGAACAGGTGGAGGGGCGCCTGCACGAGATCGGCAAATTGAAGCGGAAATATGGTAATTCGATTGCCGAGATTCTCAGATGCGCGTCGTCGGCTGAAGCGGAGTTGCAGCGCCTCATCTGCTCAGAGGAGCATGGGCAGGAGGTCGAACGGGAACTCGCGACGCTGGAAGAGGCGCTGACGCAGCGGGCGGCTGCCCTTACCGCGCGCCGGAATGCGGCAGCCGATCGGCTGGCCGTGGCGGTGCAGGAGGAGTTGCAGGCTCTGAAGATGGAGAAGGCGGTTTTTGCCGTCCAGGTGAGGGCTCGCCATGAGTCCGGTAGTCCGTGTTTGGAGGCGAGCGGGGCGGACGCGGTGGAGTTCCTGATTGCCCCGAATCCTGGCGAGGAGCTAAAGCCACTTGGCCGCATCGCCTCCGGCGGTGAGCTGTCTCGGGTCATGTTGGCCATCAAGGCCATCCTCGCGGCCTCCGATCAGATCCCAACGCTGGTCTTTGACGAGGTGGACGTGGGGATCGGCGGGGGGATGGCCGAGGTGGTGGGCCAGAAGCTCTGGGCTATCGCGAAAGAGCGACAGGTTCTCTCAATCACGCATCTGCCGCAGATCGC
>JANGEZ010000081.1:0-38702 GCA_031838355.1 Candidatus Methylomirabilis sp. bin48
CTACCGTTATTTCGATTGCACGGAAGAGGCGGAGTTTCTGTATGCATGCGTTGCACGCACCGTCGAGCACGATCTGCCGCGCGAGATCGACTATCTGCGCCGTCACGACGAAGCGACCCGCCGGATCATGGACGCGGTCGAAATGCCGGACCGGGTTGCTGAAAACCTAGTACTGTTCATCAGGCAGAACAATGGCACTCTGTCCAAGAAGCGCCGTGAGAGCGACTTCAAGAAGCTGCGCGAGAAGGAAGTGACTTTAATCGAAGGCATCGTTCACGAGGCCTTCGAGGGCTTCGATCAGGGTTCCAGCCGTCATGGCATCGGGGCTGACACGAAGTCGTAGAGACCAACCTCATGGTAGTGACGATCTATCGACGTGGTTTTCCTGCTACGCGTATTTTATGGGTTGGTGGGGATGGCTGCTTGGGCCCACGTCCTAAGATGAGCCAATCGAGAATCACCTTGTAGCACTTGGCGATGGTGGCGAGCGTATCCACCCGAGGGAGTATGCCATTGAAATATCGCGAGATACCTCCTTGTCTGATTTTTAGTCGTAGCGCGATTGCTTCCTGAGTCTCGTCTGCAAACAGCAGGCGCAAACGCCTGGTGAACGCCTTGTGTTTGAAGCGTTGTGATTTGGACGATCGTAGGCGTGTATCGCCCTTTGGACGGCGAGTCTTGGTAGTTGGTTGTGAGCGGGTAGGCATTGTGTAACTCCTACTATGAGGTTTGGTTGTCTCTTTGAGCGGCAGCAAGTTTCACCCACAACGATACAACGGAGGGCGCGAGGGAGAGCCACCTTCCCCCACGCCGTTAATACAGAAACAGCCAATCGGCGAGCCGATTCCGAATATCGGGGCGCTGTTTCTCCGCCAGCACGCCCTTCCCTTCGAGGACGATCTCCGCGTCGGCGACCTGCGTTGACAGGATCGTGTTGTTCGAGGTGATATCCTCGGGGCGGACGACCCCGCTGATGGCCAGGTACTGGGTCTCGTCATTGGTCTGGATGGCCCTGCGCCCCTCGATGAGCAGGTTGCCACTCGGCAGCGCCTTGACCACCCGGGCCGCCACCTTGGCCGTCACCTCGTCGCTCCTGGTGATAGAGCCAGATCCCTTGTGCTCGCTGCCGCCTTCGAAGGCGTTTTTCGTCCTCTCCCCCAATGGCAGACCGAAGAGGCTGGACAGATTGGCGGAGTTGGCGGACTCCTTCTTGGTGTTGGTTGCAGCCTGGCGATTGAGAGCGCTCGATTCCGTCACCAGGACCGTGACAATGTCGCCCACATGCCGAGCCTTGGCATCGATGAAGAGGAACCCATGTCCGATATCCCGCCATAGCGACTCCCCGGAAGACTCCCCAACTAGCGCGAGAATCAGAAGTCCGCTCGCAGAGGCCGCGATCCACTTGTTCATGCCGATTGCGACTCCCTTAGGCCATAGCCAGGGCTCGATGTTGTCTCATTTTACGTCCACCTCTCTCTGCACCACCTCGTACCCGCGTCCGATCATGCAGTCCGCGTAGGCCCTCACATACTCTCGATGAGCGTCGAACATAGCCCGTGTCACAATGACACTTTCCAACATCACGTCCGGGTCGTGCCCAGCTTCCTTTTCCGCCAACGTCCAACACTCTCCCCGATCGCGGAGCACCTGTTCTGCTGGCTGCTTGTGCTGCGGAGCGACATTCACCTCTGGCCACGTCGCGGGCCACATCGTAGTACAGCCGGTGAGCGCTAACACTGTCGTGATCGATACTACACTCGAACTCTTCATTCTGTACCTCCTTGTCTTGTGAATGCCCACCACAGAGCACACTAGAGAAAGAATGGGAGTCACCTTACACCTCGGCCTTGAACAGCAAGCCAAAGAGGTCCCGCATGGCGGCCCCAAGCTTCCTCATCTCCTCCGACGGGACCTCTCTCAGGACCTCGTCCGTGTCCCGGTCGATGACCTTGATGGTGACGCTGTGAGTCTCGCGGTCGATGACGTAGGTGAGCCCAATATTGCTGTGCGCGCTGAGATCCTCCAGCAGCTTCCTCAGATCGGGGAGGGCGACCTCCGCCGCTGTGCTCTCCGATCCGGTCGGCAGTCGCCTGGCTCCTCCCGGCGGTAACGGGATGCCGGCCTTGCCTCCAGATACTCCTACCCCAGCCTCTATCGACGTGGTCTCGTGACTGATCTCTGCCATCACCTTCCCCCTTTTTCAGGTTCGCGTTGGCTACAAATTAATCCGGCTGCAACAGCCCGCCATCGATCACCCTGGCGTCTGTCGGCAGACGCGGGACGAGCGAGTGAATCTCAGCGTCGAGCGTGTCCGCCTTGCTGACGTCCGGGCACTCCCCCGGGCCCATGATCTTCCGGGCGCGCTCCTCGATGCGCGTCATGAGCCCTCGGAGCGTCGCCAGCGCCTGACGAGCCGAGGGATCGGCCATGACCCACGAGTTCCGCGTCAATAGCTGCAGATGCCACTTCATGGCGACCAGACCCCTCGCGCTTGCGTCCACGACATCGACGAGTCGCAGCGAGAGCTGCTCGGTCGTCTGAAGGTGAAGCATCGTCTGGTTGAGATAGTGCGCGAGTTGGCCGAGCTCGCCCTCGGCCTCGATCGGCACGAAGTGCTGACAGTCCCCCTCGGCCAGGCGCCGAGCCGCCTCGATGGGTGCAGAGAGATCCTGAGCCTGGTCCTGCGTGCGTAGCTGTGCGTCCAAAGCATCCTCCTCTCGTTACGTGTGTATCAGTACGTGTACTTCCACCCGGCGATTGCGCGGATTGCCCTGCACCGGGTCGTTGGGTTCCAGAGGCTGGGTATCCGCCAGCCCCCGGGCTGACAGCCGCGCCGGGGGAAATCGATGGGCCTCTACCAGATACCGGATCACCGCCGTGGCGCGCCCCACCGAGAGGTCCCAGTTGCTCGGGAAGCTGGGTGACCGGATCGGGAGCGTGTCGGTGTGCCCCTCGACCTCGATGGCGTTCGGGAGAGTGAGCAGGGCAGGGGCGACCGTGTCCAGGATCCTCTTGGCCTCGCTGGAGAGGGTCGCGTTACCCACGTCAAAGAGGACGGCGCCCTGTAGGCGGAGGACGACCCCCGTGTCGGTTTGCTCGATCTCCACGCTGCCCGCCGTGATCTCTTCCTCCAGGTGTGCGCTTAACTGCTGCGCCAGCCTGCCCACCATGTCCGGGAACGGCAGCAGCGTCTCTCCACCATCCCCCACTCGTACAATCGGTCGCGGCGACAGCGGGACGCCAAAGGCGACTCTGATCGATGAGACCGTATCGGTGTACTTCTTGGCGTCCGTCTTGGACGACGCATACAGGATGATAAAGAAGACCAGGAGCAGGGTGATCATGTCCGCATAGGTCAGCAGCCACCGCAGCCCTCCGCCTCCATCATGCCCGTGTCCTGCCATCGTGTCCTCCTCGTCTCTTTGCCCTCAGAGCACGTTCCGAATGCCCTCGCTGAATGGGGAGGCCTCGAACGCGTAGCGGAGATGCGAGTCAAGACTGATGACGGTCATCGCGCCGTCAGGGTGGACCGCCAGCAGCTCGCCGCGAAGGTCTGCGAGCGTTTCCAGAAGGTTGACGTGGAGCTCTGTGACGTTCGTGAGGTCCACGACGATCGCCTTCTTGCCAGCTCCGCTCATGACGCTGATCTTCCGTCGCATGTCGTGCATTTTCTCAAGGGTCGCCGTGCCTGGCGGCCAGACGTAGAGCCCGACGGCGCTCCAGTCGGAGAATTGGAGGGGTTGCTTCTCGCACTTCTGGTGCTCCGCCCCGTTGAGCATGAGCCAGGTCCCCCGAAAGGCACACGGGCCCTCATAGACACAGTATCGCCCGCGCGAGTACGGTCTGGCATACATGCAGCGCTCGGTCAGCGTAGCTTCGATGTGGTCGGCCGCGTGTGGCATGATGTCGCTCCTCCTCGCAGACTCAGCTGCCTGGTGGCCGGAAACCGTAGCGCTCCGGGTTCGCGGCAATGATCGTCATCGCCATAACGGCCGGGACGTACCGCCTAGTCTCCTCCGGGAGCCGTAGCGCCCAGACATCCCGCGTTCGCTGCCGGTCGATGGCCCGCTGCACGCACTGCTCGCCACAGTTGTACGCGGCCATAGCGAGGGGCCAGGACCGAAATTGGCGGTGCAGGTCCCTGAGGTAGTGGGCTGCCGCTCGAGTTGATTTGATGGGATGGCGGCGATCGTCGATTCGCCGTGTCACAGCGAGTCCGTAGCGCCTGGCGGTGGGTTCGATGAACTGCCAGATGCCGACCGCCTGGCGCGGTGACACTGCCTGCGGATTCCAGCCCGACTCGATATGGGCCATGTTGACGAGCTCTGGCGGCACCCCATGGGCTGTGAACATCGCCTTGGCGAACGGCAGGTAGCGGCCCGCTCGATCGAAGCCCTGCTGGATGACGTCGCGTCGATGGCGGGTCATGTGGGCCACGTAGGCCTGCACAGAGCGGTTGACAGGAATGCGCAGGCCTGGAAGGGCGGATGTATCCGGGAGCGTGGCGTCGTCACGCTCGTCGGGTTCCCCGAGGTCCGGAGGCGGGTCGTCCTGCGCGTCTGCCGGGGCCAGCGCGTCGTAGAGCAGGGAGAGCCGATCGACCAGGTCATAGTATTGGTCCGATCGCCGTGGCGATATACGCCCGATGAGAGCCATGGCCTCGTCGAGTTCGATGCGGGCGGCCGTCAGCGCACCGCGATGGGCCAGGGCGAGGCCGATGTTCGCGTGGCGTACGGCGGTGTCGAGCGCCTCCTGCGGGCGCTCGGCTGCCCCGGCGATGTGAGCTTCGCTCCCCTTCGGGTGATCTGCGCTCCCCTTCGCGTGAGCTTCGCTCCACTGCGTGCGGGGGAGCGCGAGCAGAGCGATGACGACGACCACACGACTGGCTCTACGCTGCATGGACAGGGGCCATGGACATGGAAAGTTCTCGACCAATGATCGGCAAAGTGTGGCTCTCTTCTCGATAGTCCCGCAGCTTATTTCGAATCGTCCGTACGCTAATGCCAAGCATCTCCGCTGCCTGTTTTTGATGGCCGCCGACCGTGGCGAGCGTCTCCAGAATCAGCTGCTTCTCCATCGCGTAGACGGATCTGCCGGCTGTTCCATGGGTCTGCTGCGTCTGTGTGATCTCCGATCCCCTTCGGGTGGCGCTGGTTAACTCACTGAGCGTGTCCAGCCTCAGATCGTCAGGTTCTAGACACGTCCGGTCGCACAGCAGGATCGACCGATGGAGGCAGCTCTCCAGCTCGCGCACGTTGCCCGGCCACGACCAGTCCTGCAGTCGCCTGATCGCCGCTGGCGAGATCACTTGTACCGGGCTGCCCGTGGCGCTCGCATAGCGCGTCAGGAAATGCTGGGCGAGTAGCGGGATGTCGACTGTCCGCTCGCGAAGAGGCGGTAGGGTCAGCGGAACGACCGCCAGCCGGTAGTAGAGATCCTGGCGAAACCGGCCCTGACGCATCTCATCCTTGAGATCTCGATTAGTGGTCGCCACGACGCGAATATCGATCTCGACCGGCCGGGAGCCGCCAATTCGGTCGATGGTCCGTTCTTGCAGCGCCCGGAGGAGTTTCGCCTGTAGCATCACCGGCATCTCACTGATCTCATCGAGCAGCAGCGTACCGCCATCAGCCGCCTCGAACTTCCCCACGCGACGAGTGTTTGCGCCCGTGAAGGCGCCTTTCTCGTAACCGAACAGCTCACTCTCCAAGAGCGTCTCGGGGATTGCCGCGCAGTTGATCGCAACAAAGGGGCCCTGGCGTCTCCCGCTCCAGAGATGGGCCTGACGGGCGAAGAGTTCCTTGCCTGTGCCGCTCTCACCCTGGAGCAGGATCGACGCCGAGTCATTCGCCACTCGCTTGAGCGAGTTGAGCAGATTGAGGATCTGGGGGTCACGGCTGACGATGGTCGATGCTGGGCCGACGGCTGGAGGAGCCGTCTCAGCCCCCAGCGCCCGCTCCAGGATCGCTTCGACCTGTTTCGCGGAAAACGGCTTCATGAGGAAGTCAAAGGCTCCCGCCTTCATCGCCTCGACGGCCGTCTGCACCGATCCGTACGCCGTGATCAAGACAACACGGGGAGGAGGCTCGATCGCCGTGATCTGCTTGAGGAGCTCCAGCCCATCCATCCTGGGCATTCGGATATCCGCGAAGATCAGCGGGGTAGGAGATCGCTTGAATTGCAGCAGCGCATCCTCTCCATCACAGGCCATGATGCTGTCAAACCCCTTCCGCCGGATCGTCTCCGAGAGGGCGATCCGCACCAATGGCTCATCGTCCACGACCAGGACACGAGGCTTCATCGCTAAAACTCCTCATAGGCATCGGCCGTCTGGACGACCGCCACGCGAGAGCCGATGATCTCCGATCCCCTTCGGGTGCTGTTGTGCTGACCCCGAACTGACACCGGATGGCGCGATAATCTTCCAGATGCTGTCGCTGTCGCGAGACGTGGCGCCTGCCGCGCCTGTATACGGGGCCGGTCTGCCGCCATGCGAGCCAGCCGCTGCGGCTTTTGCTCCAGGGTGAACTGCCCGACGAGGGCCGACAGCTCCTCCGCCTGGGCGGCAAGGGCCTGGGCGGTGGAGGAGAGCCCCTCAGTGTGGGCGGCGTTCTGTTGGGTGATGCTGTCCATCTGAGTCGCAGCCGCATTCATCTGCTCGATCCCCTGGGCCTGCTCCCGGGAGGCCGCACTGATCTCGGCGATCAGGTCGGCCACCTGCTTGACGGAGGCGACGATCTCAGCCAGGATCTCGCCGGACTTCGTGACCTGATGCGCCCCATCCTCGACTGTTGCTACGGAGTTCGTGATGAGGGCTTTGATCTCCTTCGAGGCGGCAGCCGACCGCTGGGCCAGGGCCCGGACTTCCGAAGCGACGACCGCAAAGCCGCGTCCCTGCTCCCCGGCTCTGGCGGCTTCCACGGCGGCATTCAGGGCCAGGATGTTGATCTGGAAAGCGATCTCGTCAACCATCGTGATGATCTCGCTGATCTGCTTGGAGGACTGAGTGATCGCCTCCATGGAGGAGATCGCAGCGTTCACCACCGCATCGCCTTTCTCTGCCTCGCCCCGCGCTGAGATCGCGAGCTGGTTCGCCAGCCGGGCGTGCTCCGCGTTCTGCTTCACGGTGCAGGTCATCTGCTCCAGTGAGGCCGCCGTCTCCTCGAGGGAGGCCGCCTGCTCCTGAGCGCCGGAGGAGAGCTGCTCGCTGCCAGCGGCCAGTTGCTCGGACGCGCTCGCAGTCTGGTCGGCAGCTTGCTTCACTTGGGCGATGAGGCTGTGGAGCGTGTCCATGACGCAGTTGAACCAGCGGGCCAACTCGCCCACTTCGTCCGTGGTCGTCGCGTCCAGACGCTGCGTAAGATCGCCCTCGCCCTGGGCCATGTCCCGGAGGAGCGCCACGGCCTGGCGGAGCGGCCGCACCGTGAGGGTCGTGATGAGATAGCCCAGAGCCAGGCTGACAGCGAGGCCGACAACGAGGAAAGCCAGCATCACGGCACGGGAGTGGGCGTAGGTTGCCTGGGCCGCGTCGTAGCGCTCTCTGGCATGTGCGTCCTTGAGGTCGATCATCGCGTTGACCGCGGCCACGGCAGCCTGATAGCGCACTCGCCCTACATTGAGCACGAGCGTGTAGGCCATCTCCTTCTTGCCCTGACTGCTTGCGGGAAGGAACTCGGTCGTGAAGTAGGTCTGATAGGCGGCTACCACGCCTCTGAGCTGGCCCAGCGCCTCCCGCTCGTCCGTTGGCAGTTCTTCCTTCTCGACCCGTGCGATCCGCCCCTCAATGTCGCCGAAGCGGGTCCGAATCTCTGTCGCGAGTTGCGTCATGTTGTCGGTATTGCGCTCAATGGCGTGCTGGAGGATGAACCCACGAATCTGATAGATCCGTCCCCGAGCCTCGGCCAGCACCTTAAGGCCGAGCAGATGGCGCTCATAGATCTCCAGCGACCCCGCGTTGATCTGACGCATACTGCTGATGCCGACATAGCCGATGCCAGTCATGCTCGCCCCGAGCGCGGCACACAAGATGATGAGCTTCGTTGCCATCGCGCGATTCCGGAACCACTGCATGGTCTTTCCCTCCAGTGTGATGAACCTGCTGTCTCTGACGCGAGTGACACTTGTGAGAAGACGCGTCACGTAATCAGGTGATTGCCCCAAGGGCCGTACTGGAGCGAGCGATCGACAGCCATCCCCATTGATGGTGATGACTGGAGGACTCTCTACGCCCCTGTATTAGACTCTCGACGAGTCTGCGTACCGCGATGCGAGTCGCACGCTCAAACGACCATCCCGCCGTACCGGCGCTTCCCGGAGCGATCTTTCCGGCCCACAGCACAACCCCAGACGGCAGGGCGATGAGTCTGGCCTCCACCCCAACTCTTGTCACCCTGGTCGTTCCCTCCCAATGCTGATCAACGCCGTACACATTGACCACCAGGGCCCGTCTCACCCCCAGGGCCGTCCAATCGACTGTTGATCGGTTCGACTCTGTGTCTTGGATAGACACCCCTTCCTGGAGCCACGATAGCGACGTATCCCATCCACGAGCGCGAGCCTCCTCCCGCACCCAGTCCAGACCTCGGATGTCCATGCCGGCGTGCGACAGCTCAAGGATGAACAATCTGGCGACCGCCTCAACTAACGGCCGATCCTCCGTAGGCGCTCGCGCCGGGATCACCACGGTTCGGCCTTCCCTGGTGATGACGACCGGCTGGAGCGTGGGGGGAGCAGCCGGACCCGCGCACCCGCCGACCAGCAGACCCAGGCTGACGAACCCCACCAGCACCAGCTTACGCAGGTCGTCCCGCTGGAGGCTGGCTCCCATCCGGAGGATACGAGTCATCACGTCACATCTCCTGGATAGGTGACTCATGCGTTCTGGTTTCTCCCGAGGAGGCGGGCCGCCTCCTGGAGTTGGCTCTCCAGGCGCACGTCGACGAGACCGGTCTCGACCTCTATCAGACATCCGCCGAAGGAGATCGCGGGATCCGAGACGAGCCGCGCCGACTCCAGCGAGTCCAGCAAGTCCCCTCGATGCTCCGCCAGCAGTTCGTAGTCGCCAGGATTGACCCGGATGGCCATGACCTTTCGGCTTCCAGCGGCCTCCAGGGCGGTCTTGACAATGAGGACCATCGCGTCCGGACGCGCCTCGATCTCAGACTGCACCACCTGCTTGGCGACCGCAATGGCGAGCTCGATCAACTCGCCCTCTGTTTGTGTGGCGACGGCCTGGTGAGCTGCCGCGACCTGCCGGCAGGCCTCCCGCAGCAGGGCATCGAGCTGCTCGATCTGACGCCGCATGTCGCCGATCGCTTCGGTGTGGCCCCTTGTGAAGCCCTCCCGATGGGCCTCTCGCTCGATCTGCTGCGTGCTCTCACGGGCAGATAGCACAATCGCCTCGGCCTCACGCTCAGCGGCCAGGATCGACTCATAGCCCGATACGGCCGCATGGGGGAGCTCCTCAAAGGAGGCTGACGCCCAGCCGTCCTCTCCGTTCGTGACGATTTTAGTCAATGATCTCCTCCTGCGCGCCGCCACCGCGCCCCTGGACGATGATCTCGCCAGCCTCCTCGAGGCGGCGCACGATGCCGACGATCTTCTGCTGTGCCGACTCCACATCCCGGAGCTTGACCGGCCCCAGATAGCTGATTTCCTCTTTGAGTAGGGCGCCCGCCCGCTCAGACATATTCGTGAAGATCTTCTCCGCCACCTCCGAGTCTATCGCCTTCATCGCAAGGGCCAACTCCTTCTGATCCACCTCCTTGAGGACGCGCTGGATGCCACGGTCATCCACCCGCACCACATCATCGAAGGTGAACATCAGTTTGCGGATCTCGTCCGCCATAGAGGGATCGCTCTCCTGTATGGCCTGGAACACGCCGCGTTCACTGTTCCGATCCATGGCGTTCAGAATCTCCGCCGCCCGCGGGATCCCGCCGCTGATGGAGACCTCCTGGTTGACCACGGAAGCGAGGCGGTGGTTCAGAATCTGCTCGATCTCGCCGATCACCTCGGGGTGTGTCTTGTCCATGTTGGCGATCCGCATGACCACGTCCGCTCTGATCTCCTGCGGCAGGCCTACCAGCACGCTGGCCGACGCCTTCGGATCCAGGTGGGAGAGGACAACCGCGATGGTTTGCGGGTGCTCCTGCCGGACTGAGTCAAGCAGGAACCGGGGATCCACCGGTTTGAGGGCGGTGAAAAAGCTGGCGCCCCTCAGGCCTTGCAGGCGCCCGATCATCTCGGTCGCCCTCGTTTTGCCGAGGGCCTTTTCGAGGACCTCCTGCGCGTAGCGGATCCCGCCACTGGACAGCGACGCCTGCGCGTGGGCCATCTGCCGGAACTCATCGATCACCGCGGTGGACGCATTCACAGAGACGGTCTTCATCCGGGTGAGCTCGGCGGTGATGGTCTCGATCTCCTCGTCGTCGAGATGCTTGAAGATCTGGGCGGCGGGCTCAACCCCAAGCGTCAGCAGCAGCACGGCGGCCTTCTGGGGACCAGTGAGCGTCTCGATGGTCGTCATGATCCTCTGTGCACACGCCGAGACGGTGCCCACGCGGCGCGCTCGTCTCCAATCAGATCGTCCCGCGTGAGTCGTCTCCGCTGGAGCCTCTCCAGCATCCGTGTCAGGCCGGAGGTGTGAATCTGCGACACACGCCCTTCGGACACCCCCATTCGCACGCTGATGGGCTTGATGCTGACACCCTGCACGTAGTACAGTGTCAGCACCAATCGCTCCTGAGGCGGGAGTGTGCCAATCATGGCCCTCAGTACCCTCGCGTGCTCACACACGACGGCCTCGCTGAACGGATCTCGACACGCCCTGTCTGCCGGCTCTGTCGTCCAGCACTCGTCATCACGCAGATCCTCCGTCGGCTTCTCCGGCACCCCCTCACTGAGTTCATCAAGCGAGAGGAAGACTGGAGGGACGATCTGACTCGCACGTCGGCAGTAGGCGGCCAGCGACATCCCAAATGCACACGCCAGTTCCTCATCGGTCGGCTCTCGTCTCAGACGCGACTGCAATGAGGCTCTGGCGCACGTGATCTTCTGCGCCTGCGCCCGGAACCAGCGGGGCATGAAATCCTGCCTCCTCAGATCATCGAGCATTGCCCCACGAATCCGATACTGCGCATACGTGGCGAACTCCGCCAGCTGTTCCGGGTCGTAGCTCTCGACGGCACTGAGCAGACCGACCGCGCCGGCACTTTCCAGATCGCCCAACTCGACACACGAGGGCAGTTGTAGCGATAGCCGCCCGGCGATCTTCCGCACGAGGACGATGTTGGCCGTGATCAGCAGGTCCCTCAACCGTGGATCCCTCGTCCGTCGGTAGGCGTTCCAATCTTCTCGCGTGATCTCCATGTGCTCTCTACACCTTCACGTCAACAATCGACCCCGGCTCGTCCGGCAGACGTTGCGGCTGGAGTGGTTTCATGGTGTCGAGAGCCTTCGTGCGCACGCGGATCGCATTGAGCGCCGCGCGCTCAGCAGGACTCAGGAGGTGTCTGAGCCCTGCGGCCTGAGTGGACTGGGAATGATCGACTGGCTGGATTGACATTGTCGGCTCCTTGTTGCCAAGCCGCTACCAACGGTACGTAGCGTGATTGATGGCGATGATGATCATGCCGGCGCGTGTGCCGCGTCGATGTCTTCTTGACGCAGGGAGCCGAGACCGGTGCACTCGTCGCGCCGCGTGGCGCACGCCTGCTTGATCGCCACGCGCAACTCGTGGGGGTTGAAGGGCACCTGGAGGACGACGGTGCTGTCGGTGGCCACGAGGTCCGAGTCGGTGGTGATAAGGATGATCGGGAGGTCCGGCTGGCGCTGCCTCAGGCACTCCTCGAGCTGATCGGTGATGACGAGGTCGCACGCCTTGAGCGCCAGGGCTTCGATGCTGAGGCCGTCCGTGACGGCGGCCACGCCGGTTGGGCGATGGCCTATCGCCTCAAGCAGCTCACACAGCAGCTCGCGCATGGGTGTGTTGCGGTGAATGACGAGGATTGACTTCGACGAGCAGAGGCACGGGGACGGGGTGAGAGACACGTGAGGTGACGCAGGCGGCGCCTGGCCTACCGCGGCGGGGAAGCGCATGGTGACTGTTGTGCCCCGCCCTGGCTCGCTGTCAATGCGCAGCGTGCCCCCGTGGGCGTCGACGATCGATGTGACAATGGCGAGCCCCAGGCCGCTGCCGTTGGCCTTCGTGGTGAAGCCGTCCTTGCAGCAGTGGGCGAGGACCTCGGGGGGCATGCCCGGACCCGCATCCGACACGGCCAGGTCCACCCAGGAGTCGGTCGAGGAGGCCGACAGGTGGATACGATCACCCGGTCTTACGGCGGCGAGGGCATTGAGGAGGAGGTTGATGAGCGCCTGGCACAGATGCTGGCGATCACCGAGGATGACCCGGGCTGGAAGCACTTCGAGCTCTAGGCTCACAGGGTTATCGCGCACCGTGGCTTCGATGGCGGTCCACGCCTCGAGGACGAGCCCCATCGGTGGTACTGGATGGCGACTCGGAAGCCGGCTGCCACCGTTCAGAGACTGCCGCAGGGCGCTCAGGATGGCGCTCGCGTGCACCGTGGCGTGTGTGACGGCTTGGGCGCACTCGGACATCGGCCCGTTCACGCCGTCGAGGAGCGCGAGGCGCTGCGCATGGTTCGACACGATCGTCAGGGCGTTCGCGATTTCATGCGCGGCCCGGCGAGCGACATGAACGGAGGGGCAGTCATGAGGGGATGAGCCATGGGATGAGGGTGTGCTCGTGGTGTGTACGACATCGTTGTGCATCATTACGACCTCCTGATTTCCGGTTCTTGGATAATTTCACACAGCAGCGGCGCCGGGCTGCACTGGACTCTTGTCCTGTGCGCTCGGCCGACGCAGCCACGCCAGGGCGCGATCGAGTACTGTGGGCTCACGGAGGGAGTCCGGTTCCTCAGGCTGAGAAGGCCAGATCGTCCCCCCGCGCTCTGATTCGCGAATGCACATGACCCGCCTTGCGGACACGATGAGCCTTTGTCTGCCAGCGCCGTCCTTGCCGATCCAGCGGTCTTGGTGGAGGCTGCCGTCAACCGCGACGATATCGCCCTTGCGGAGCAAGGCGCAGGAATCCGCGACGGCGTCGAAGCCTGTGACGTCAATGAAGGAGGTGATGGACTCGCCAGCCAGGGTGCGGCGTGACACCGCCACCCGGAAGCTCACGACAGGCCGGCCCTTGTGGGTATGGCGGCGCTCCGGCTCCGTGCTGATGCGACCGGAGAGCGTGACGCGATTCACAGAGAGAGACATAATAGTGGACTCCTTTCTGACTAGGGTTGGCGGGGCAGGGCGGCCGAGCCTGGCCGCGCGGCCCGAACCTGCTCCTCAGCTCCTACGAGGAGCTTCTGGTTGATCCGGATAGGCTTCAACGCCAGCCCGACAAAGTACACGCAGGTCGCGTCGGCCCCCTCGGTCGGTGAGAAGATCTGCACACCCTCAGAGTTGCTCAGCAGGTCCTGGTTGAGATGGGTCTGCCCACTCTGGCGAATGAGATCACTGATCGGCGTCAGCATCGACCGCTCCATGGTCATCGTCGCCCTGAGACAGCGCTTGCCAGAATCCGCCTGTGGACATCGCAGCAGACGATTCAGCCTGGGCGCCCGTGAGAACTCAATGGTGTACTGTCGCGGCTGTTGGCCCTCGACGAGCGTTAGGCCGAACTCGCTGGCCTTCTGGGCCACACAGCTGATGATTGGCTTCAACTGCGGGTCTTCCAGCGTCTGCTTGTCTCCGCCGATCCACACGCGAGGAGTGCCGGCGAGGCTGGACGTGGACGCCGAGGGTGTCGACTGCGAGGGGCTGGATTGCGCCGGGGAGACGGCAGGGGCCATGGAGAGCACCAGGCACGTGACGATCGAGACGATGGTCGGAGTGAATACGTTCATCAGGCATCTCCCTTTCACGGGTGCGGGATCACACTCTTCAAGAGATCTATACGATGTGCTCGTCGAAATGACCGGGCTTACACTTGAGACACAGGCTGCGTGCCTCGGCAGGTTGCCGTCCACAGCTTTTCCTCAAGTGTGAGCACTTCGCCGTCCCCGCTATTTCGCAGGCTTTGCGGCTTGAGGGCCTGGTGTGTCTGAGCCGTCCGTGATAGTCTGCGCGCTCCGCTCCTTGTGATCCGATACACCCTCACGCTGTCGGCACGTGATGTACAGGCTGCCCTGCTGGGGGATCTCGGCGGTGGCGACCGATTTCCATTCGCAGGCAACTGTGTTGCGGTTATCTCGCCGTTACCGTGACAGCCGTGGGCGGAAGCACCGCGACGCCTGATGGATCTGTGACATAGGCGCTGAATGCCATGCTGCCCGCCGTCTGCAGCTGATAGCGCCACTGGATTGACTTGGAACCCATGCCTGGGATGCTGACTAACGCTGGAGTTGGTCCATAGAACTGCGCGAGCCGCACACAGCCCTCGGTCGTCATCGGCCCGGCGGTGACCGTGATCGCCTGCGTGGTCTGGTTCGCCACGGTGAGCGTGATGGTGACGCCCTGGCCCTTGGATATGGCCGTCGATGAGGCTGTCAGGGTGGCGTTGAGGGCGTATTTCACGAAGGTTGCGGTGGCTGACTTATCGGCATCCATGGACAGGGTGCAGGTGCCGCCAGTGCTCCCTTTGCAGGCGCCACCCCAGGCGCTGAAGAGCCACCCTGTGGCGGGAGTCGCCGTCAGCACAACGCCAGACTGCTGGGGGATACGTGCGGAGCAGGTTGGGCCGCATGAAATACCGGTCGGACTGCTTGTGACCGTGCCGCTGCCGGTCGTACTGACGGTGAGCGTCCGGAGCGGGACGAAGGTGGCCGTCACGCTCGCGTTGGCGTTCAGCGTCAGCGAACATCCTGGACTGACACCGCTGCACGCCCCGTCCCAACGTCCGAAGGTCCAACTAAGAGCGGGCGTGGCCGTCAGGGTCACTGACGCGCCTTTTGGGAAGGCAGCGGAGCACGTCGGGCCGCAGGCGAGGCCGGCAGGGGCGCTCGTGACCGATCCCTGGCCGATGACGGATGCCGTCAGCGTCGCCGTGGGCGGCGGGGAGGATCCTGTCGTCCAGAGGAGGGATAGCCCATTGGTCAGAGGCGTGATGGTGGTGTTGTACAGGGTCGCCTGGTCAGGCGAAAACTGGATCCCGACTGTAGCGGAGCGGCCGCCGTTGGCGACAGCGCAGGCGCCGTCAAACGTTGTGTCGCCGTAGTTGAAGAGGATGTCGCTCTTGCCCTCGGAGAAGACGGCCTGGAACGTCACGGTTGCGCTCGTATCGTCCGGACAGGCCTGCTGCTGCACATCGCGCCATTCGACGACCAGCTCTCGGTTCGGCGCGGCCCCGAGGGTCTGAACATAGACGTTGTGCGTGGTGCCCCGGGTGGATCGCAGCGCGTCCCACCAGGGCGCGATGACGGTGGTGGCAGCGGGCAGCGGCAGGGGCTGATTAGACTCGGTGAGCCAATACGGGTCGTTGGTGAAGGAGATTGTTCCGTTGGAGCCAATCGTCATGGTCGAGAACGTCCCATCTCCGAATGTGAAGGAGAACCGGGAGGGACCATAGGCGGAGCCACCGGTACTATTAAGATTCAGACTGCTCCCGGTGATCGTCCGCCAGGCTGACGGGACGGGTGTGACAGAATAGGGCCGTAACACTTGAAAAGAAATGATCTGGCTGTTGGGGAGCGTGAGGGTGAACGTGCCTGTGGTCGTGGGGGTCCACGTGGCCGTATAGATGCCGTCCCCGGCAATCTGGTCCGGACCATTGCCGTCGTCATGGAGCGTGACGACCTCCGAGGAGCCATCGACGGTCAGCTGTACGTCCCCCGCTGGTCGGTCGCAGGCGATGTGCAGGACTGAGATCGTGACGGGATGGTTGAGGGAGGCCGTGTAGGGGGTCTGCTGTGGCGACAGGGGCGCGAGGACTTCGGTGTTGGCGCAGGTCATGGCTCCGTAGACGTTCAGCCGGCGTCCGGTGACGGTCGCGCTCATCGATGGGATCGGGTTACCTCCCGCGAGGATCAGGTTTTTGATGGCCCGCCAGTCCCGCGTCGGGTCTTGCGCTTGGAGGAGAGCGACAGCCCCGGTGACGTGTGGCGTCGCCATGGATGTGCCACTCCACGTGACAACGGGGGAGGCGCTGCCGCTCAAGGCCGTACTCGTGATGGCGACGCCTGGCGCGCCCAGGTGGACGGTGCGGGAGCCAGTAGATGACCAGGACGGCTTCGCGTCGCTGGCATCAGTCGCGGCGACGCAGAGGATATTCGGCAGGTCGTAACTGCACGGATACATGGGACGGCGGTTGTTATCGCTGCCAGAGTTGCCGGCGGCGGCGACGAACAGGATACCCCTGTCGAGGTGGGTTTGAATGGCGTCCCGGAGGGCCTGCGAGTACGCCCCGCCGCCCCAGGAGTTATTCGTGGCGATGATATTGACGCCCCGGTCCTTGAGCTGAGCGATGTAGTGCAGGCAGGCGATCGCCCCGGAATCGGTCCCCATACCATCACGATCCAGGAACTTGCAGGCGACTATGCCGACGCGCCAGGCGATCCCGGCGGTGCCGACTCCATTGTTGGCCGAGGCCCCAATGGTCCCGGCAACGTGCGTCCCGTGGCCGTGGTCGTCCATGGGGTCCCCGGTGTGCGTGAGGACATTGATGCCGTGGCAGTCATCGGCGACGCCATCGGCATCGTTGTCCACGCGGTTAGTGTCGCAGTCGAGGGGATTGCGCCATGTGTTCGGGACGAGGTCTGGGGTGGTGTAGTCGATGCCCGTGTCGATCGTTGCCACCACCACGTTCGGATCCCCGGTGGTCACATCCCACGCCCGGAGTATGCCGATGTCGGCGCCTGGCGTCCCACCCGTCTGGCCGGTATTCGCCAGGTCCCACTGCAGGGGGAAGGAGGGATCGGTTGGTGGGGAGCTGAAGAACCGGCGATAGTAGTTCGGCTCAGCGGACAGGACATCCGGGTGCCGCCGGTAGGAGGCCAGGGCGTGCTTCACCGTCACGCCCTTTGGGAGCCGCACGTGGTGGACTCCCGCGCCGAGGTGACGCATGGTCGCACGGGTTCCCGAGAGGGCTTCCACCGCGCGCTTTGCCACGGCATCCGGCTTGAGCCGAAGGAGGACCTCACCTTCAACGTAGGCGGCGGACTTCACGGGCTGAGGAGTATTCGCAGGGGTGGCTTCAGCCCGTACAGAGCACGCGAGGAGAATCGCGACGAGAAGGGCACGCAAACTGCTGTGGCGAAGCGTCACCGGAGACCTCCTTTTGTTGTGAGGATGCAATTGGTTGTCTGGAAATCACCGTTCGGCTTCAGACGTACGATTTCCCAGGGCGACGTCATCACTTGAGCCGCGTGCGCTCCTGGCTTCGGCGCGGTGTCCGCTACGTCCACCAGCAGCGAGGCGGTCGCCGGATCCTCCTCGACCGACCGAATCGAGATGCTGTAGCCCGCCGTAGGCCGTTCTCCAGCGAAGATGGCGACGAGCGGGGAACGCGGGTCGATGTCTGTGGGTAGTCGCACCGAGCCGGGAAGCAACCCCGTGATGCGGGCGAGGTCCTCCAGGCGGGACACGATGGAGCACCCTCGGCCCACCGCTGAGGCCTCAGTCCCAGCGGCGACCAGCATAAACTCACGCTGGACTCTTGTTGCCGTGACGTGCGGTGTTGCCGCGGAGGCGACGACTGTGGGGGTCGTCATGGCGGACAGGTGTGCTGGGGAGGGTGGAACTCCAAGGGCGAGAAAGAGGATAAAGATAAACTGGGACGGGGTGAGCATTCAATACTCTCCTTTTGGGCCTTCACTGTTCGTGTCAGGGGACGCGTGATCTGGCCTGATGCCACCGAGGGCGGCAGGGGATCCTGGACATCTTCTTGCTCGTGTCGGTCTACGTACTGAGCGCGCGATCGTGCTCATGAGACCAGCCGGAGAGCGGCGCCGTTGCCGTCACGGAGCTTCACGCGAAGCGTCTGGCGTGAGATGCCCAGGAGGTGGGCCGCCTGGGTCTTGTTGCCGTGGACTCGGGCTAGGACGCGATCGATATGGACCCGCTCTGCTGATGCCAGCGATTGACACGACTCCGGGGTGGACATGATGGTATGCGTGGTCCGAAGGGCGTCGGGCAGGTGCTCAAGGCAGACCTCAGCCTGTCCTTGGGGGAGGACAATCAGCATCGCCTCCGCAAGATGCTTCAACTCGCGCACGTTACCCGGCCAGGGGTAGCGTTGCAGCGCGTCAATGGCCTGGCGAGACATCTGCGGTGCCGGCACGCCAGCGGCGACAGCCGCCTGGCTGAGGAAGCGCTGCATCAGGGGTAGGATCTCCGCTGGTCGCTCGCGGAGCGGAGGCACCGTGAGGGGCACGGACCGCAGCCGGTAGTACAGATCGGCCCGGAAGCGGCCCCCCGCAACGTCTTGCTCAAGGGGGCGATTGGTGGCCGCGACGATCCGCACGTTGACCTGTGTTTCGCGGGTCGCTCCCACCCGGCGGAATGTCCCTGTTTCCAGGAATCGGAGCAGCTTGGCTTGGAGGGAGAGCGGCATATCGCCGATCTCGTCGAGGAAGAGTGTGCCTCGGTCGGCGAGCTCACAGAGGCCCGACTTCGCAGCCTTGGCGTCCGTAAACGCCCCTCGCTCGTGGCCGAACAGCTCGCTCTCGAAGAGATGATCCGACAGGGCGGCGGCGTTGAGAGGAATGAACGGGTGGGCACAGCGCGGCGAGCCGTCATGCAGGGCCTTCGCCACCAGTTCCTTCCCGGTCCCGGTTTCACCTTGGATGAGGATGGTCTTGATGAGCGGGGACTTGGCGATCCGGACGATCATCTGCCACAGGCTGGCAGTCTGGGCGCTGACAATTACCTCTGGTGGAATCTTGGCATCGCGATCGGGCAGCGCGTGGACGTCGCCGGTGTGGGGCTGCCCCAGCGCCTGACGGACAGCCGCCAGCAGATCGGCCTCGTCGCACGGCCAGGCGAGGTAGTCTCTCGCCCCGGCTTTCATCGCTTCGACGGCGCTCCGATGCTCGGGATAGCGTGTGAGGATGATCACAGGAGTCGGCGAGGGCAGACGCTTCAGGAGCTCGATGCCGTTCAGGTCGGGAAGGATGAGCTCGGTGATCATAAGGTCGATCTGGGTGTTGCCGCAGAGTCCGAGGGCCGCGGCGGCCGTAGTGACGGTGTGGACAAGGTGGCCTGAGTGCATGAGGAGAGTCCGCAATGGCTCGTGGGTGGACGCGTCGTCGAAGACAATCAGCATGCGGGCCATCAGTGAGCGGCCTCCGGGATGCCGATCGGCCAATTTCTGGTGCGAGGGCGCGAGGCGGGGAGGGGGCTGAGGAGCGTCAGGAGCGGAATGCGCTGCTCTACGCGGCCATACCTGCGGCGGATTGAGACAGAGGCGTCGGGATGGAGGGTGACGATCACTGGGATGGGCTCGCCCTGCTCAGGCTGCAGCTGAAAAGCGCGTGTCACAGGTCGTGTGCTGGGTTGCCTAGTGGACATTAGACCTCCCGGGAATTGAGGCGAAACTGGCGCGAGAAAAAAAACGAGAGCACATCAGAAGACCACTCCCGGAGGGGCGGTAGGACGATGTGATTGCCTTTTAGACGGTAATAGAGACCAGTATGGAGCTGGCCGGCTTTTCGCCACTCCTCGACAGACCGGCTGCTTGTGGCTACCACACGTAGATCCACCCGAGTTTCCCGGATGGCTCCCGTACGCCGGTAGCACCCTTCTTCGATTGCGCCTAACAACTTGGCTTGGCAGGACAATGGCAAGCCTTCGATCTCCTCGATGAACAGCGTGCCCCCGTCGGCCATCCGGCATAGGCCTGGCGCGGGACTACAAGCTCGGCCGAACAGCTTTTGATGGACGATCGCCTCAGGGCGGGTGACCGCGCGCAACGCGACGAACGGATACGTGTGTCTGAGCGATGTCGCATGGATCGCGTAGGCCACGAGTTCTGTGTTGATACCAGGCTCAGCGCAGATCACCATGGCCTTGATTTGGCTGGCGGCCATCAGTTTTATCCGGCTGATGGCGTTGTCTGGGGTGACGTGTACACGCACCATTAGGCCTCCTTCCGGAGAGCGTGGAACTGAGTCATCACACGCTGCGTCGCCAGAGCACCGGTCAGGTAGCGCAGGTTGTGCGCCGTCGCCTCATCGTCTAGATAGATCTGCCGGTCGACCTCGGTGTAGTTCGCGATCGTGACTACGGCATGGATTTCTTTGGTTTTACAGCTGCGGCAGCTCTCGTCGATCCGTTCTCCGGTGGGGCTCACGCCCCAGACGTGGCGCAAGATCTTCCCGTCGGCGCGTTCTGCAAAACCGATCACGAGTTGGCCGTCTGGGCCGAGGGCCCTGACGTTCTTGACCCGGCAATCGCCAATGCCTGGCAGGTCGCGGTTCGTGACGTGTTCGAGGACGGCAACGGCTTCAGGAGCGAGGGCGTACAACGAGCCGAACGCCGAGATTGAGGTGTACGCTTCGACGGCCCGTAGCGGCAGGGACTGGACACCGAGGAGGGCAAACGGGCGAAACGTGAGCGTGAGCAGCAAAAACATGATCATTCGAAGCATGGTGTACCTCCGGATAGGGTGTTGTTGAGTAGCCTCTGCATAAGAGGTCGTGTGCATTGTGTGCGGCGTCTCAGCGCATCCTCACTACATGTACGACACGAGGCCGACGACTGCCCGGCGTGTGGTCGCAACTACGACAGTTCCGGCGGCGGTCCGGGTGGCTCCTGGGCGTCTCCGCCGCTCCAGGGGATGTCGGCGTTGGGTTGGCGGCGGCCCCTGCCGCGCTTACCCTGTGCGGGATTGAGAAATTCTTCACGGCCGACCGGGAGCGTGTGCAGGTGCAGCGGCTCGGGCACAGGAATGGGATCATAGTGTGTTGGAGGGCGAGGAATGTCGATGCCAGGCCGGATCTGCTCGCGCTTGCGGCCGGCGGGGACTTTGACTCGGTAAATCTCTCCGTCGATCTTCGCGATCAGCTCCCCCACGCCGAGGCCTTCTTCGTACAGCTCATTTTTGCCCATCAGGATGTCAGGCTGGACCAGGTAGCGAGCCGGCATGATGCGACTGACAAAGGGCATGGGAGGATACTCTCCAATAATCTTGGCCAGCGATTCCGCCGTGTCTTTGGATTTGACTTGCATGATGATTTTGGAGGCGGTGTTGTCGAGGAGGGCTGCTCCGAAGGCCGCCGTTCTCATCTGGAATTCCAGGTCGGCGAGCGTCTGGTGGGAGACGACGAGAGAGACACCGGCAGAGCGAGCTTTATTGAAGAGGTCAAGGACCGATGGGAAGGCGAGCTCCTGAAATTCATCGATTACGATCGCAAATTTAGCTGGCTTGGCCTGGAAGGCCTGGATGTCGGCGAAGATGTGTTTGAGCTCGGCCAGAAGGAGCCGGCCGATCCAGCGCATAGCGTCCTTGGCGTACATGGAAGGAAGGAAGCAGTAGATCACCTTCCGGCTTTCGACGGCGTGCGCGAGATCGAGCGTCGGCTGCGTGGCATTGCAAATGGATTCTGGGAGTCCTGAGGAGAGACTCTGGAAGGCGACTTTGGTGCCTTTAACATACGCTGTGTAGACTCGGGGATTACTCTGCCATTCAGAGATGATATTCTCGATCATCGCCCTTCCACGGCCATTGGGCGGCGTGATAGCGGCCAGCTGCTTGAGCGTGTTCGGTGAGGAGAGTGCGTACGACAGATCCCTGAACGTCGTGACGCGGCCTGTATCCTTGCAAGCGCTCATGAGCGACATAATGATGTCGGCTTTGACCTTCTCCCAAAATTCAGCTTCTGGCGAGGGGTTGTAGAAGGCGTCGGCGAGGCGCGCCGTCACGAGTGAGGCGTCCCCGCTCAACAGGGGATTCCAGGTGGCGGTGTGCGTGCAAAACTTGTCGGACAGAATCGGGCTGAGATAAACAAAATCCTTTTCCCGTCCTGACGCCACGCAGGCCCTCCACAGATCCCACATCAGCTCCGGCTCACCCTTGAGATCGATGAGGAGCACCCCGTAGCCGGCCTTGACGAACTGATAGCCGACATGGCGTTGCAAGACCGTCTTGCCGGAGCCAGTGGAGCCCAAGATGTAGGCGTGCCTATTCAGCGTGGACCAGGGAATCACGACGGCAGCATCTGCTATATCGTCGAAGATCGAATGGCCCATGCCCAGGATCAGACCGGGCGCAGTGGAACGCCGGGGAGAAGCTGGGGTAGACGGAGACGGCGGCGGAAGCAAGTGGCGGCCAATATTGAACAGGCTAGGCCAGATCATCGAGTTCCTCCTCGACCCGGCGTTGCGTCTGAGCGGTCTTCAGCATCCGCTGCCGGCGACGCCACCACCAGAGCCAGAACAGCGTGCCAACGATGGAGCCCACGAGCGGGATCACTCGGGCATGCCACAGGAAGTTCCAGAGCCCAACGTAGTAGCCTTTAGAATATTGCTCCGCGACAAAGGCAACAGGCGGATTCGGCACGGGTGAGACCAAGCTCCGCTCCTCGTAGCGTTTGTACTCTGGATCTCCTTCTGGCGGCTCGACAGGCGCAGCAGGACGGGCCGCATGTGAGGGCGGGGTTCGGTGCGTCGGCACTTTCACCTGCATGCGCCGACGGGCAGCCTGGATTTCGCTATCGAAATCCTGCCACTGCTCACTAAAGCGACGGTCAAAGTCGTCATCGCTCGCACGGGGGATGTCGTCCAAGGGCGAGGCGGGCGACTCCTGGGGGCGGCGATCCGGTGGGCGAGCACGTTCGTCTCGATGGAAGTTGCGGTCGAACGTGTCCCATTCGCGGTCGAATTCGCGTGAGACGCTATCGTTTTCGAAAAAGCCGCGGATGATGTGGACCCCGAGGGCCGTATGGTAAAAATCGTTCCACTTGTCAACGACTGCGTCGACTCGCCGAAAGGCGGTCCAGGCCATAAGTACGAGACCCGCGATCACGGCCATCCGCCACATCATGCGACGAGAGAGAAACATCGCTACACCTCCTCGAGTACGTAGGTGGCTGGCGTCCTCGGAACCGATACGACAGGCGACTCCGAGACCAGGCTTCCCGTGACGTTCAACGCGACAGCGCCGCCCTTAAAAGACGGTTGAGTCCCTGGGAAGAGACGAGAAAGTCTGAAGCAGAGGCAGTTCAGGTGCCGGGGGTGTGGGTCTTGCGGAAACCGGATATCCATCGTCACAAAATGCTTCCGGCCGTCGTCGGCTTTCAGGGCCACAAGGTTCGCCCTGTCGAGGGCCTCCATGAAGATGGCCTCCGGGACATCCCGGCCCAGACGACGAGTGACGAGTGCGAGCAGATCCATCGTGAAGCGTGGGTTGACGACGCAGATGGTGTCGGAGGCGGCAAACACAAAGAAGCAAAAGTTCTCCTGCCATTCTTTGGTGATTTTGAAGCGTAGGCAGTCGAGGTAGACCCCCAGGAAATCCTGATGTGGGGGTGAGGGGATGACGAGTGATTGAGCCGCAGAGGCAGGATCCTGGGAGAACATCTGACGAGGAGCAGGGATGACTGTTGCGACCCGATGGGACGCCTGGTGAGGAACGGCAATGGCTCCTGGAGCTGGCACTGCGACGGGGGCAGGGGCCGTCATGGCGTCGAGGGAGGCCTTCGTCGAGAGCCCGTCGGCGTCACGGAGCGCTAGGAGCATGGGATTGGAGCTTGTTGTCTGGGTGACATGGGAGAGGGCGAGGGCTTCCACGATCTCACCCAGCAGGGCCGGGCCGAGCTTGATGATCAACTCCTCCCCGAGGAGAGGATAGATCAGCAGGGTGGAGAGGAAGTGGTGGCGATACGAGCCCCCCTCCGGGGCCTTCCCGGTGATCTTATAGCCGTCCGTGAGAGGCTGGAGGAGCAGGGGGTGGAAGTCGTACCCGGCTGTTTCCACTCGGAACTGCGCAATCTTTCCCACGTCGTGCAACAATCCAACCAAGAAGGACCCGATTCTATAGGGTTTGTCTTGGGAGTATTTGGCGATGTGGGTCACGCAGGAGGCCGCCACGTCGAACGAGTGACGCCAGAGGCCTCCAGGGTCGGAATCGTGATGCTTGACGGACGCGGGATATCGGTTGGTGAGCTGATAGATCCGGCGCACAACTGGCAGGACCATCTGAGCCTCGTACCCCACCAAGCGCTGGACCTCCCGGGAGATCTCTTGAGCGCCATTGGCGAATGGCTTGTCAGAAATCTTAAGAGATGTATTGTCTTTCCTGATTTGGTCCGCTGTTTCGCCAGTGGCGAACTCGCGGCGAGCCGCTTCAGATGATTTCTGTCTCTTAGTTTTGTCGCTGAACCAGAGTCCCATTATGATGCTCCGATTTTTAGGGTACCTTTAAATCGAGATGGTCAAATCGATTTTTAGGTACCCTTTTAATACTCACACTGGCCGTAGTCAGCGAGCGACGACCCACGTCCTGCCGATGGTTTGTTCCGCTTGACCGGGCTGACGGGGTTGTTTCCACGAAGCACCGCCTTGATCCAGGCAGCCCGAGCACCTCGCGGACACTCTTCAAATGCACGGATGAGGTCTGCATCGCGCTCCGGGTGTAAGATAAACTTTACGTGCACGATGTGCGGCGTCATGGAACGCTGTGGGCGGCCACGCTTAGGCATCACCCGCTCCGCGATGCGCCTGATGCAGCGCATACTTGAACAACCCGCGCGCCGTGGCAATGACCGGATCATCAGGCACCAACAACAAATCGCCAAAGAGACCCCGCAAGGACTCTTCCAACAGCACCGCCCCACCTCCAACAGCAACGACGCGGGCAAATCGCTGCCACGACAGACCCCAGACAGACTCAATGACCCCCAGCACCTCTCGCGCCCAGACGCCCTTCTTGGCGCCGAGGTCAAGATCGCCTTCTCGCAGGGCCTGATCGAGCTCCGGGATTGTCGAGAGGCCATCGCGATTGCATAGCGACAGCAGGCGGCGAACGCCTCCCTGGCTGCCGCCGCTCAGCCCCTCGATCAGCTCACCTTTGCGGGCCACGAGAACATCGACGGTGTTCATCCCGATGTTGACCACCCCAATCCTGCGCTTCTGCGCTATCTTACCCAGCGGCGACACGTCACCATCCGAGTCGAACAGACTATCCAGTAGCGCGCCAACCGGCTGCGCCAGAATACGAACGTGCGAAACCGTGACCGTCTGGGGCGCTCCATCCACGCTCCACCGATGTTCTCCCTCGAGCCATCTGCGGACATCGCGTACCATCGCCTGTACGCGCTCAACCTCTCCTTGGAGTACCGCGAGTGGTAATCCGACCACCAGGTGGATGGGATCTGCGGGCAACCCGAGCCGGCTGAATGCTCCATAGGTCGCAGCCCGCAGTTCAGGCGAGCCAGTTAGACGGTCAAAATCGAGCGTGGCAACCGCCCGCCCCCAATCGCACGAGCGATCCCCGACATAGAATGCCCCGTCGCTGGTCTCCACCAACATTGGAGGTTTGCTCTGTTTCAGGCCGGCCCCCTGGATCTGGCCCAATCGAATAGGCGTGGCGACTGACGAGGGCACGACGAGACAGCCCTTCTCGCAAAACAACTTGATCGCCCCGAATCCTGGGTCCAGCGCAATGATCGTCTTCATGCCCTCGCCCTCCCTTTGTTGAGAAGGGACGCCATCTCCCGCCCAGCATCACTGTCGCTGCCTGCGCCAAGTGCCCGTTCCGTCCGGCGGCGCTCTTTGACGATACCGACGGCCTGGGCGTAGTACCGATCCAACGTCCGGCTTGAGCGGCGCCGGCCGAATTCTTCTTGGCAGGCGGCACGATCGAACACCCCGCTCAGCAAATCACTGACCATTCGCTGGACGATGCTCTGGCGGAAATCTACCTGGTCGGAGATCAGCGGGACGTAGACCGTCCGGCCCCCAAGCCCCATGGCGTTTAAGCGCTGCACGATATCACCCGGTAGCGTGTGTCCCCTCTGCCGGCCGTTCTTGCTTGGTGCGGTCTTCATTTCAGCTCTACCCCCTCTGCCGGCCGTGAAGCCGGGGCGGGCTGTCTTTTCCTCGCCGGTCGCCCCAGCACTCGATTTGCGTTCTCAATGATCGCCTCGATCTGCTTCAGCACCTCGCCCACCCTCTGGGCATGCGCGGCGTAGTCCTGCGGTGCTGAGAGCACCCAGGCTTGGCGAGTGAAGAGTTGCTCGTCGAGCGCGTTGAGGCGCCGCCAGGCTAAGAGCATTTTCCGGCTCATCAGCGTGCCGGGCGCCACCCCCTCGAATCCTATCTGCGTCACTTGCCGCGCCGCCTTCTGGCTCATGACGGCGGCAAATTCGGTGGTAATACTCGGCGTGCGTCCACGGCTATTTCCGTCGCTAGTTGTCGCTGTTGCCCCCTCGTTGTTCGCTTCGTTCATCTTCTCCCTCCTTACTTGGCTTAGTGGTTCACTATGGTTACACGGTTAGTTCAGTACACTGTCGTCCCACGGGCCTGCGAAAGTAACCTTGTCCGCCTCGCGCTGCCGCTCTTGGACAACTCGCTCAACTGCGTCCTGGATCGCTTTGGCGCTCACACCTGCGCGCTCCAATAAGGCCGGACATGACTCTGCCCAGATGCCTGGCTCGTACCCAAAGCTGCTCGACGCGTCTGATACCACCAGGCCGACGGGCAGACGGCCCGCTGTGAATTCTTGCCACATTGTCGGCAGGTAGTGTTGCTCCCACAGTTCCCCCGGCGGCATCTCCGACGCGCCGTGGGAGAGCAGGACGGCGATGTGGCCGGCATAGACCATCACGATGCCGACAGGGCAGATGCCGTCTTTAAGTGCGAGCGTTTTCCACGCCGCGAGTGCCTGCTCAATGTCACATTCAACCTTGTTCATGGTGATCTCCTGGTGTTGAGGCCAATGTCTCCGTCTGCTCACAAGATGAATACGATAAGAGAGCGGTATTGACCGGGGCTGAGGTGCCTAGAGCTAGACACTAGAGTAGAAACTTGGGGCATGTGCCTGCGTCGCCTCCCGACGCGTGAGGGAACGAGGCGGCTCTTGACGATGAGGAGTAACCCAGCCTTTCCACTTTCCTTTTCAAGTGTGGTCTCGGCGGTGCGCTGCTCTATAGCGCACCGCATTAGTAACTTATAGTTACTATTAGTACGCGCCCCACAAAATACGACTCTGACCTGTAGAAACGCGATGTTACGATCCATAGCGTGTGACCGTTAGTTCACTATTGCGTGACCGATAGTTCACTAGTCCGTGACCGTTAGTTCACTATTTGTAGTAGCAACTTGTTGCACTACGGATCTAAGGATCGATACGGTGTTGTGGCGGATGGTTACTCGCCAGCCAGGCAGTCGATCGATTTCTTGAAGGGCGGCAAGCAGCCGCTGCTTGCGTTTGCGAGCACAGGTGCGATTGGTGGTTGGACCCCAGACGTGCTGGGCGAGTTTGTCGAGGCAACTTGTTTGGGTGGAGCCTTGATGTATGGTTGTGCTTAGCCAGGAGTGGAGCGCCTTCGCGCTGTCTGAGGTTAAGGTGCGACGCTCGTGTAAGCTGACGATGACGTACTGATGCCCGAGGATAGCCGAGGCAAGGGCTTGATTAACTGCGATGCGCAGCGTGCCGTCGCTATGTTCCATCCAGGCTAAGAGATTCTCTTGCGCCGACCCGTCTACTGTGGTGATCACCATCTGGAAATTAGCGAGTCGGACGAGACTAGCCTTGACGTGACGATGATTCGTTCCAGCTTGGGCCAGTCCAATGTTGCGCATGAGCCGGTAGACGGTGGTGCTGACCATGATCCGTCTGGCTGACCTCGCTGTGCCCGTCGGCTTGAGAGCCTGAACCAGTGCCTGTCCGACCGGACCGCTTGGACTGGGATCCAGCGTTTTGCCGTCGAGGCCAGCCTCAGCCATCACAGCGAGGAGCACATCCTCGTCATCGGTGCCGAGGGGCTCGAACCCGATAAAGCGCAGGGTGACGCCCTTGAATGTGACGCAGACATCGAGCTTGGCTTCTCGTCGCTCCCCGCGTCTCAGGGGTCGAAAAAGGCCTGCGATGGCCGTCGCGGGATCAGTCTTGGCGTAGCTGGCAGGTTTATTCATCGTAGATTTGCCGCCGGGAGTGCACTCCTCCTGGCGTTTTGTTGGGTAGGTCGGCGCGGACCAGCACCCCTCCGGCCGTACGGTGTAGCCATGTCTCCGGGGGTACCGGGGCGTAATTGCATTTTGGATGGGTCAGGCGGACGAATCGCCAGCGTTCACTCGGCTCAATGCCACATTTCTCGGCATCCTTCTGCGTCATACCAACCAGAGCCGCCTGCCATCGCGGGTGATCGACGAATACCGACGACCCGCGGCTGGCCGCCGCCTCGTCCGTCCTGCCGTTCAGGATCGCGAATTTGGACGAATGATGCAGGTAGAGGATCGTGGTGCCAGTGGTCGCCGCTATCTCTTCTAGGATGAGCATAAGTGCGCTAGCGGCGGTAGAGTCATTTTCATCGGCGGCGTGAAAGCGTCGCAGGGTGTCGATGAGCAGCAGCCTCTGGCCGTCGGCCCAGTGAAGCATCTTTTCACGGCTCAGGGGATTCACGCGGCCCTGAGGCGTGAGGAGCTGCGGCGGCGCTCCAACGAGTGGCACAATGGTCAGCCCATCGGCCACTGCCTCGCGGGCTTCCGGCGGCAGGTATTGTCCAATCGAGTGTAGGCGGTGGAGGAGCACCGGGTGTGGATCCTCCGCGGCCAGGTAGGCCACTGGACCTGATGCTGCCATAGCGAAAGCCCCGTTGGTCAGATCGACTCCCCCTGCGATGGCGACGGCGATCTCGAGCGCGAGCATAGATTTGCCCGTGCCTCCTGGGCTGACGATGGCGCCGACCGTTGATGCGAGCAACCCTGGCAGGACGTAGTTCAGCGGCGGCGGTGGGGTGGTAAAGGCGTCACGGATCTCTTGCGATGACAGTGCGGGAGTGCCGGTTAACTGGGGGCTTGGAGTGTGAAGGGGGTGGATGTGCACGTTGACTCCTCCGATGCGGCTGATCGGCCGTGGTTAGTTGGTAATTCAAACAAACCCAATACTGTATTATTACGAGCCAACTCGCAGAGGTGACGCCGTGGAGGGCGCTCATTTCACTGAGTTGAAAGCGGCTTGTGCCTCTAAGTCTGTACTCGCCAGATTCAGTCATGCTTTTCCTCAAGTGTGTTCTTTCCCTTCTGGGGGCTCAGTCGTGGAGCTCGGGGGTCTGACGGATTACTACTGTCAGAGACGCTCTTTGGCCCGATGCGTGGAGCGGCACCTCTCTATAAGAGGTCGTGTGCGTTGTGAGTAGGGCGTCTGACCGCCTCCTCAATACATGTTTACGACGCGATGGGGCAGTGTGATCAGGCACTACGACAGTTCCGTCGGCAGTCCGGGTGGCTCCTGGGCTCCGTCAAAGGTCTAACGGACGACGAGGTGGCGAGAAAAAAGGGGCGTGAGGTAAGCTTTGGAATGGAGTGCGAGGTAGGGACGGGCTGAAGGGGGTAAGCTTACGAGCTGAGGCGTGAGGGGGCAGGTGACCGCTCCCTAGAATGGCAGTGGAGGCTTTAGAAATACGGATATCCGGAGGCAGATGCAGAGGGGAGGGGGCGTCTACGTGACTGGAACTACGAGCTCAAAATAGCGTGGTTCGTAACTGGTCCGTTCTTTAGGATGTTGTGACCGCCGGCAGCCGCCACCTCAAGCGCCCTTTTCGCGTGGGCCTGCCCTTTCACGTCGGCCAAATCGACCCCGTATCTGGCGTGCTGGGCGAAGACCTCCTGCAGGTCGATGCGCGTAGGCGGAATCTCCTGTGCGCCGTTCAGAAACTGTACCACTTGCGGAAGCGTCTCGACACCATAGACCTGAATCCCCTCCACGACGGCCGCTTCAGCGGCGTTTTCCGCCGGGAGGACCATCCCGGCAAGCCCCCTCTCTGCGGCAGAAACAGCCATCGGCAGGGCGCCTTTCACCCCACGGAGGCCGCCGTCCAGCGAGAGCTCGCCCAGGAGCAGATGGGTCTTGAGTCGGTCCGGCTTGATCAGGCCCATTGCCGCCAGGATGCCGCAGGCCATGGGGAGATCGAAGCAAGCCCCTTCCTTTTTGATGTCGGCCGGCGCCAGGTTCACGGTGATCCGTCGGGAGGGAAAGTCGAACCCGCAGTTCTTGATGGCTGCCTTCACCCGATCGCGGCTTTCCTTGACCGAGGTATCCGGCAGGCCAACGGTATTGAAGATGGGAAGCCCAAGGGCGATGTCGACCTCCACCTCAACCAGGTAGGCATCGACCCCTAGAACCGCGCTGGATAACACCTTGGCCAGCATCGTGACTCCATCAAAAGAGGGCGATCCCCTCGCTGCTGAAGGCGTCCCGGATCAGGAGGACATTGGGCTGCCCCGCCTGGCCTCCTGCAAACATCACCGCCACAACGTCAAAGCGGCAGGCTACCTCGGCGAGTCTCTCCCGCTGCAAATATAGCCGCGCCACCTTGACGATCTGCCGCTGTTTTGCCAGCGTCACCGAGGCCTGCGGTGGACCGAACTTGCCTGACGTACGGGCCTTCACCTCTACGAAGACCACCACACCACTCTCCTTGGCGATCAGGTCGATCTCGCCGAGCGGGGTCGAATAGTTCTCGTGGAGGATCCGGAACCCTTTGGTCTGCAGATATGCTTTTGCTACGCGCTCCCCTTCCGCTCCCAGACCTAACCGTCCTGCTTTCATAGATAGACCCCGTTATACGTATTCCCGGACACCTCTGAAGCTCTTTCGGTGGATAGGGCTCGCCCCGAACCGCGCAATAGCCGACAGATGTTCCGGGGTCCCATACCCTTTGTGTCGGCCGAAGCCGTACTGCGGGAGGGCCAGATCATACGCTTGCATGATCCGATCCCGGCCAACCTTCGCCAGGATTGAAGCCGCAGAGATGGAGAAGCAGAGACGATCCCCTGAAGGGATCAGTCGATGGGGGCTGGAACAGTTGGGGGATCGATTACCGTCGATCAGAACGAAATCAGGGGGTGGGTTCAAAGCCTCGATGGCTCGCCGCATGGCGAGCATGGTCGCCTGGAGAATATTGATGGCATCGACGACCTCCTCCTGGATCACACCGAAGCCGATGGCCATCGCTTCGGTCCTGATCGCCAGGTCGAGCTGCTCCCGCCGGTGTGCGCTGAGCGCCTTGGAGTCATCGACTCCATCGATCACACACGTCGGCGGAAGGATTACGGCGGCAGCCACTACCGGCCCGGCCAGGGATCCTCGCCCGGCCTCATCAACACCGGCAATGAGGTGATACCCCGCGGCATGGAGGCAGGTCTCCACCTCTTCAGGACGCAAAGCAGCGATCCTCTTTACGTCAGCTTGCGCTCCGAGATCCGAGCAGCCTTTCCCTTCAACTTTCGCAGGTAGTAGAGTTTCGCCCGACGGACATGACCCCGTCTTGTGCACTCGATCGTCTCAATCATGGGGGAATGGATGGGGAAGATGCGCTCCACACCGACGCCGTACGTGACCTTGCGCACCGTAAAGGTCTCACGAAGGCCGTCGCCGCGCTTACGGATGACCACCCCTTCGAATACCTGGAATCTTTCCTTATCCCCTTCACGGACCTTCACCTGTACCTTCACCGTGTCGCCGGGCGAGAAGTCCGGGATCTGTGCCTTCAGCGAGGGCGCTTCGACGCTCCTGATAACATCCATGATTCAGCCTCCAACATGCAAAAAGTATGAGGTGCGAAGCACCTCGCCCCTTGAACATCAAATCGTTTAACCGGCCCCTTGCTCACCTTCGATCTCCCCCAGGAGATCAAGGTCTTCTTTGCTCAGGAAAGCCTGCTGCAGGAGATCCGGCCGACGCACCTTCGTGCGCCGCAAGGCCTCCTTTCGGCGCCAGCGCCTGATCCGCTCATGGTCACCCGACAGCAACACGTCTGGAACCCCAAGCCCCTGAATGCTCTGTGGCCGCGTATAGTGGGGGAAGTCCAGTAACGCGTCTACAAAAGAGTCGTACCGGGCTGAGTCTTCATCGCCCAGCACGCCAGGAATAAGTCGGATGACGGCATCCAGGAGCACGAGGGCCGGCAGCTCACCCCCAGTCAGGACGTAGTCCCCGATGGAGATCTCATCGGGCGCCAGGAGGTCTCTCACCCGTTCGTCGAACCCCTCGTACCGGCCGCAGACGCACAGCAGGTGTTGGTGCTCGACAAGCTCCTGGGCAATCGCCTGTTTGAACGGTCGACCCTGAGGGGTCAAGAGGACCAGATGAGTTTCTTGCCCCTGACGGAGGCTCGTGACCGCCTCGAGGATCGGCTCGGGCTTAAGCACCATTCCGGCGCCACCCCCGTACGGCCGATCGTCCACGATGGCATGGCGATCATGGGCATAGCTCCGAAGATCATGGACCGTGATTTGCACGATGCCCCGCTGCTGGGCTCGCTTGAGGATGCTTTCCGAGAGAGGTCCCTGAAAGAACCCAGGGAAGAGGCTGAGAATGTTATACCGCCTCAGTTTCGATCATCCCTTTCAGCAGGCGGACCAGCATGACCCCCCCTGCAAGATCGACCCTTCTCACGACCTCTCGGGTTGCCGGCAGCAACCATTCCGAACCTTCACCGTGGACCACGTAGACATCGTTGGCGCCCGTTTCCAGGATTCCGAAAATTCGCCCGAGCTCTCGTCCCTCTTCAGTCACGACCTTAAGACCGATGAGGTCAGCATGGTAATACGTTCCCTCCGGAAGCGTTGGGGCAGCCGATCTGGGAATGAGCAGCTCATGGTCAATCAGACGTTCGGCCTGTTCAATGGTTCCCACGCCCTGAAATTGCATGATCCAGGCTGAGCCCGCCGGCCGAACCCGCTCCACGACGTACTCGGCAAGGTCGCCCCCGGCCCCCCTGAGGTACACGGTTGCCGACCCCGCTGCAATCGCTATCGAGTCAGCGGAGGGCTGTACTTTCACTTCTCCCTTCAGCCCCCAAGCCTTGACAGCCCTACCCAGTACAAGGAATGGCGAGGGCATTCACCTATTCCAGAATCTCCAGGACGGCCCGACGCTTCGACCTGGCTGCGATGGCGTGCAGCACGGTGCGCATTGCCTTGGCCGTCCGGCCCTGCTTTCCGATCACTCTGCCGACATCGGGAGGGGCCACTCGCAGGCGGAGGACGAACGCCTTATCTTCCTCTGCCGCATCGACGGTCACCTGGTCCGGGCTGTCCACCAGCGCCATGGCCATTCGTTCTACTAGTGCCTTGAGCGCCCTTACTTCCTCCATGGTATCCTGACTCGGAACCGACGGACCGCCTTCCATCTTTCCTCCTCCCGGTACCTTGGCCCAACAATCCCAGGGTTACTGACCCTTTCCTGCGGCTCTCAGTTCAGCGAATTGCCGCATGACGCCTGCCCGCCGCAAAAGCTGCCGGGCGCTGTCGGTAGGCTCAGCACCGCGTTGCAACCAATGCAATGCACGCTCCGCCTGTACGGAAAGTGCAGGCGGCTCCCCATGGGGATCGTAGGTACCCAGGGACTCCAGCACCTTACCGCCTCCAGCGGCCAGTGAGTCTCCCACAACCAAGCGATAGAAGGCGTGCTGTTTCGCCCCTATCCGCCGCAATTTGATCTTCACAGCCATCTTTATCTCCCCCTCATCCGTCCGGCGTCACACTCCCATCAAGGACCGAAGGCGATTTGCCATTTTTCCCCTCGCCCCGCTACCCCCAGGAATGAACTGTTTCATCAGTTTCCGGGCCTGGATAAACTGTTTGAGCAGACGATTCACGTCTGCCACAGATGTGCCGCTTCCGGCGGCGACTCGCCGGCGTCGGCTACCATTGATAATCTCGGGAACCTCCCGTTCCTTCCGGGTCATCGAATTAATAATCGCCCCGGCTTGCTTGAAATCCCGCTCCGCTGAAATGGTGTCAGCCAAGCCCTTCTGCCGTGACAACCCAGGGATCATCTCCATCACCTGATCGAGGGGCCCAAGGTCCTTCAGTTGCTGGAGCTGTAAGCGAAAATCCTCCAGCGTAAAGCCCTCGGAGCGAACCTTCTTCACAAGGTCCAGGGCTTGCTTCTGATCCACCCTCGCCTGTACCTTTTCCACGAGGGTTAGGATATCGCCCATCCCAAGGATCCGAGAAGCCAGTCGTTCAGGGTGGAAAGGCTCGAGGGCATCAGTCTTCTCGCCTACACCGATGAACTTGATCGGCTTTCCCGTCACCGACCTGATTGAGAGGGCCGCTCCGCCTCGGGAATCCCCATCCAGCTTGGTAAGGATGAATCCCGTCAGGTCAAGATCCGCATTGAACCGAAGCGCGGAATTCACCGCATCCTGTCCGGTCATGGCGTCGGCGACCATCAACCGCTCGGTCGGGGAGGTTGCCCCAGCAATTGCTACCAACTCTTGCATGAGCGGCTCGTCGATATGGAGTCGCCCGGAGGTGTCGAGAATTACCGGATTCTGTCCGCGCTCTTTTGCCAGCCTCCTTGCCTCCTGGCAGACTTGCAGCGCAGAACCCGTCCCAGCGTACACAGGAACCCCGAGGGCCAGCCCCAGCGTCTGGAGCTGCTCCCTGGCCGCCGGCCTGGTCGTATCGGCCGCCACCAGGAGCGGTGACCGTCCTTCAGACACGAACCACCGGGCCAACTTTGCCGACGTAGTCGTCTTGCCTGCTCCGTGCAGGCCGACCAGCATGACGACCGTAGGATGATCCGGCGCATAGGTCAGTGGGGCGCGCGTCTTGCCCAGCACCTCTACCAGTTCTTCGTAGACAACCTTGACAACCTGCTGGCCAGGCGTTAGGCTCTCTAATACCTCACGGCCCACTGCCCGTTCGCGTACGCGCTCGATGAACCCTTTCACGACCTTAAAATTGACATCCGCTTCGAGCAGAGCAAGCCGAACCTCACGAAGCGCCTCGGCGACGTTCTCCTCGGTGAGCCGCCCGTGGCCACGAAGCTTTTTCAGGACCAAGCTTAATCGTTCTGTGAGTCCTTCAAACACCTCCCATGCTCCCTCCGAAGTGCCTAAAAATAGCCTCCTCAGCGCCACTTGTCAAGGTCAAACTGCACAGGGGTACAGGTCTATCAAGGCGAGCGTTGGAGGCGGATCACGGACGTGCCTGCCAGCATGTCGTGCAGACCGCGTTTTTGCCGGGTACACGCGATCATCAGAAAGCCACTGCTAAAAAGCAGGAGCGAGAGTATCCAACACAGCGAGCGAAGCAATGCCCTGCCATACGTCATCTCCTGACCGTCAACTCGGACAACCTTCAGGTGGAGGAGCATCTTTCCCGGGGTCTGCCCACACGAGCCGACAAAAATGGTGAAATATACCACACCACTCAACATGACGATGGCAGTGCTTGAATACCCAGCCAACGCCATCACCTGATCATTGATCTCGCCGCCCAACTGGCCCCCAACATAAATGGTTGTCAGTACGACAAGGGTGAGAGCCATGGTGACGAGAAAGAGGCAAGCGAGATCGACGACCCAGGCCGCCAGTCGAATCCAGAATCCGGCCTTACGGGCCTGAGGCCTCGCGATAATAAGCACACTGTTGATCGACTCGGTAGGGTGGCAGCACTCGACTCTACGCACTGCCCCCCTGTCTGTTTGCCGCTGCCAGTGCGTCCGTGAACCGAAATTTGCAAACTTCGCACCGGCGGAAGAGGGGTTTGAGCATGTCACCAACGAGTCCCGCGGTGACGATATAATAGATGAATGACGTCTTCGGAGGAAACTCCCGTTCTTGGTTACACTTGGGGCAGTGAATAGACATGAGCATCTCCTCAAAATGCGTCGGCCGAACGCTTCAGACCAAGAGTCTATTAATTTTCATGGTACCGTAAAATATACCCAGTACGTCAATCTGCTTCTTGCGCAAAAACCTTCAACGTTCGCGGCGATTCTCTCGTCTTTACAAGAAATTGTCAAGGTTCGCCATGACCCGCCGTTGGTCGACAAGCGCTGGAACTCCGATCAGCCTGATCCTGATGGCGTAGCCAGTTTCCAGATCGGCGTTTGGGCGGACGGGCGGCGGCGTAGTAACTCTGGGCGGGACTATAGCGGCCCATCTCACCGCCAGGGCTCCATCATCCAGGCCGACCCTGCCGGCCATTCACCCGTTTACGTCCGACCATATTCACCCTCAGTGATACCGTATCTGGGTATTCGGCCAATGGTGCATGTCAGCCGCGAGCGCCGCCCCCTCCGAGTTTTGTACTTCCTGCTCGCTCCTGGGGGCATCTGTCGGCTGGAAGCGGCTAACGGCGTGTAACTCAAATGAACACGGCGGGTGACACATGAAACCGCTTTGCCAAAAGACGAACCTGGCGAACATTCAATTCCCGCTTGCCATTTAGGATTTCGGACACGACGCCCTGAGATCCGATGTCTGGCAAGTCCGATTGATTCAAACCATGCTCTTCCATAAAAAACTGAAGCATGTCGGCTCCAGCGCATCCAGGCATGGGATGATGTTTTTCCTCGTAAACGTGCATCAACGTGCCTAGCGTATCTAACAGGCCATACAGGGGATGGCGCTCGTTATCACCGATTTCATCCAACAACTCATTGAGCCGCTTAATCGCCGAGTCATATTCGCGCTCATTGTGAATCGTGAGGATGGGGCGAATATTGGCCCAATGACTTTGGAGGTCTTTCGTGAGAGTGCTCATACCTGACATGCTGGCGTCAAATGTTTTAGGGATTATCCGCCTTGAAAGCCCCGAAGTGTAAGCTTTCGTAAAACGAAATCTTTTACTTGTCTCGCAGTCTCAATGGCCTCTGTCGTTTCCTGGTCGGATGGAAGATAGAACTCGTCGCCATAGCGGATATCAACGGCAAAATCGGTAAGCTTATCAGCGCCTATCTCACCAAGCGCCTGAAAGTCGCCGTCGATCTCGATGCATTCGCTCAGCAACGCGGCAATACTGTGTGTTCGAGGTACTTCTTTTCCGTGAAAGATGAGGAAAGCCTTCAGATATTTCTCGCCACACTGCTGCATATGGAAGCATACGGCGTCGGTAGCGGGTGCTGTGGTTTCCATCTCGTCTTGGCCGATTTTGAGGTCGCTTTCTGCTTTCCGTATCCAGTTGCCAACAGCCTCTTCGTTCATAGTTCAATTCCCTCTTTGAAGACGTAGTAGGCGAGGCAGCCGGTATTTTGCCGCGCCTTGCTGACGGCACTCGCTGAACGGATGATCACATCGCTTGCGAGTCCAGCCGCTGCAAGACGCCACCGAATTCGTTCGGCAATCTTCCTTCGTTCATCGAACGACAGATCTCTGTCGGCTGTGACGAAGAAATCCCAGTCGCTGCGGTTATCGAAATCGCCCCTGGCCCTGCTGCCAAACAGTAGTATGTGGAGGGCGTTGAGTCCGCTCCTCCGGATCTCTTCAGTAATGATGTCCTTGGCCGCGCTTAATGTTTCCATTGCGTCACCACCATGTCAAAGACTCGATTTGCTTCCAGTCCAGATTATTCGCATCCATATCTTGCCGTCGTCACACTCGACTGAAGCGGCGCGTGAAAACGTACTGAACACCGTTCAGGCACAGTAGCGCCGCTCCCAGAAGTGGCCTCGGCGTCCCCGGAGCCGGTGGAACGTCTTGGCGGTCTGCGTCATGAACCAACGGGGGGGCGTCCGGGGTGCAGCATCGCGACCCCCAGGATGGAGCAAGGGCGCTCATCGGTCCGCAAATAGGGCTTCATTCTCCTGCCTGCCCAGGATATTGCCTACGAAGAATTACAACGCGACTTCACGAACATCGCCTACTTACGGCTCGATAGGTGTCCGGTACCTTTTCGCAGTATTGCAGTAGATATTTATAAGAATTCCCTCAACTCGGAATGTAGGTGGTCAAGAATCTGATTCCGCTCCTCACGGGACACGTGAGTAAAATCAGGGTGAGTACTACCTTTCGTCACTCCGTCCCACCTCATTGTGTAAATCTGCTGGTACCTTCTGTCGAGAATTGGATCGCGGTAAGTAATCCCAAGAACGATGAACTGAGGCGGTACGTCTGTGGCCATCTTCAAGCTGTCGTTATACCATGGCGTTGGCGAATCTGTTGGTATTTCATTGCCAATCGAAAAGGCTATCTGGAGCGTAGGTGGGCGATCCGGTGATTGATCGGTGATAATAAGTTTGGCCACTAGTTCGTCAGCCGGGTGCATGCCGGCGTTAATCATAGTGATCTGTATACGGTATGGTGGGCTCGTTGGGAGTGGCTTGATTCCTGGTTCCTTTACACTGATGTATGGTCGTTTAGCCGCAAGATCGTTTTTTCGGCTCTCGCTCGCTTGATAGACCGCAAAACAAGCGGCAAGCGCTGCCAGCAGTGCTGACACTGCGGATACTGCAGACCAAAAACCATCGCGCGTCCACTCGACCATATCGTCTGATACCTCTATCGCCTAACGGCGCCACATGTGTAAATGTTAATGGTTGCAGCGATTCTCCCGCCTTTGTAGGGACTTGTCAAGGTTCGCTATGATCTGCTGTTGACCGGCACACATTGCTCCGAGATTTCCCCCTCACCCTCGCCCTCTCCCCCAAATGGGGGCGAGGGGAATAGTTTATCAAAAACGGTGAGATTGCTTCGCCTTTGGCTCGCAATGACGCAACCCCGGGAAGCCGTCTGCGCTTGACAGGGGCGGAGTGATCTGATAACTGCTTACGTTAGATGACAGCAAGC
>JANGEZ010000082.1:0-1876 GCA_031838355.1 Candidatus Methylomirabilis sp. bin48
ATGGCCCAAAAGGCAGATTTTTGGAGGTCCTTTCCGAGAGCCGGTCCGACCTCGTTCGTCCCCTCCACCACGAACGGATTATCAGGCAACCCCTTCGAAAAGATATCCTGTACTCGCTGAGCCATCCCGGCCTGGCTGCCCTCCGCCCGCTTCAAGCGAACCATGATGCGGTCCCCACCGGCGAACTGCTGGGGCTCACTATCCTTTAGGCCACTGTCTACCAGCAGCGTTCTAACCTGACCAAGATCCACCGGCTTGCTGAACTTGAGCTGTACAGAGGTGCCGCCGGCAAAGTCAATTCCGAGATTCGCCGCACCGCGCCAGATCTGAATGATCGAGACAATGCCGAGGAGGCAGAGAACTGCCGAAACCGCGAACGCAGTCCTCCGCCAGGCGACGAAATCGACCTTTGTCTTACCGAGAATCTCAATCACTGTAAGTCCTAGGGTATAGGGGTTAGGGGTTAGGGTCTAGGGGACAGGAAATAGGGACGCTCCGGCTAAGCTTTACCCTAAACCCTTTACCCTATACCCTGTCTTCAAATACTGAGCGTTTTTAGGTTCCATCGCTGGGTCATCCAGTCGTAGACCACCCTGGTCCCTGTCAAGGCGGTCACCAGGTTGAAGATCACCCCGAGGCTCAGGGTGACCGCGAACCCCTTGACCGGCCCCGTCCCGAACAAAAACAACGCAAACGCGGTAATCAACGTCGTCACATGGGCGTCGATAATGGTGAGGAATGCTTTGTCGTAGCCCCCGTCAATAGCCGACCGGACCCCCTTCCCCAATCGGAGTTCTTCACGGATCCGCTCCAGGATCAGCACGTTCGAGTCCACCGCCATCCCGATTCCAAGGATGATGCCCGCAATGCCAGGGAGCGTCAGCGTGGCCCTGAGGCTGGCCAGCGCCCCCACCAGCCAGATGAGATTCAAGAGCAGCGCAAAATTCGCGATGACCCCGGACAACCTGTAGTAAACCGCCATGAAGGCAATGACGAGAACGCCGCCCAGAATCGCGGCCCATACACCCTTTTCGATGGAGTCCTGGCCCAAGGATGGGCCAACCGTCAGATTCGAAATGATGTTGACAGGCGCAGGAAGCGCGCCGGCCCGCAACACGATCGCCAGATCCCTGGCCTCCTCCATGGTGAAGCTTCCGGAGATCTGGGCCTTGCCGCCGGGGATCTTCTCCCTGACGACCGGCGCCGAATAGATGGTATCATCCAGGACGATGGCCAGGCGTCGGCCGACGTTGGCCGCCGTGGCCTCGCCAAAGAGGCGGGTGCCCTCCTGATCGAATGCTATCGAAACCACCGGCGCGTTAGTCTGGCTCTCGATCTGCACCTGAGCTGAGGTGAGCAGATCACCCGTCAAGATGGCCCGCTTCTGCACGACAAGGGGAACCTTACTCGTCTTTTCCTGCTCGTCTGTACGGCGTATGTAGAGAAGCTCGTCGCCCTCCGGGATCTTTCCCGCTACTGCCTCAGCAATATTGGCATCCTCCACCACCAGCTTAAACTCCAGAATGGCGGTCTTGCCGATCAGATTAATCGCCCGCTGCGGCTCCTTGATGCCTGGAAGCTGGACTATGATCCGCCGATCCCCTTCCTGGACGATGTGAGGCTCGGCCACGCCGAACTGATCGACGCGATTCCGGATGGTTTCCAGGCTCTGTCGGAGAGCGGATTCCTGGATCCGCTTCATTTCACCCGAGGTAAGGCTCAGGCTGAGTTCAGCCGGATCAGCCCCGCCGGACTGTTGCAGGTTGCTATAGCTCTTCAGGATGCGGCGCAAGCCATCCAGATCTTCCTTCGTCTGAAGCCTGATTCTGATCCGGTCGAGCCCCTCGCGGGTCATCTGCTCAACCGCGATCTTCTC
>JANGEZ010000083.1:0-3239 GCA_031838355.1 Candidatus Methylomirabilis sp. bin48
CTTAGTGATGGCTCGCAGGAAGTACAGCGATCCCGTGAGGGTCTTTTCCTACCACAATTTCAGCGACAACCTTCTCCGTCAGCGTATCGATGGCGATCACGGTGTTGGTGTCACGGCTGGTCACGTAGAGGCGACGGCCATCCGGCGTGATCGTGATGATATCGATTCGCTTGCCTGCTGGAATATCTTTTATAATATTCAACTGCTTGCAATCGATCACCGACACCACATTCGCCTTGCGGCTCACAACGTATGCCCGCTTCCCATCAGGCGACAGTACAAGGCCATGCGGTTCGCCCTCACGCGGAATCCTCGTCTTGACATGATGACTCATCGCATCGATCACGTCGATTCGATCGACATCCCCCGCTGTAACCAGCAGGAGCTTTCCGTCCCATGTGATATCTGTCCCCATGGCGCCTTTGCCTGCCTCGATGGTGGTAATGATCTTCCGGCTCTTCGCATCGATCACAGAAAGGTCCCCGGACCCCCCGTTGCTGACAAAGGCTCTCGCACCTTTCGGATCAAAGACTACGAGCGCGGGGGCTTTCCCGACCGGGATCGTGTCGATCGTTTGCCGGAGTTGAAGATCAATGACTGTCACATCGTTTGACCCCGGGTTCGCCACCCAGAGCTGCTTGCCATCGGGGGCGACGGCAAGGCCATGCGCCCTGGTCCCGGCGGGAAATGTCGCGACCACCTTTCTTGTTTTTGTCTCGATCATGTTCACGTCATTGGACGCCACATTCGCGACAAAGGCATGGGCGCCATCAGGCGAAAAGGCGACGTTATGGGGCTTCTTGCCGCCAGGCGTGATCGTATCGAGGACCGTATTAGTCTCGCTATCGATCACGGTGACGGTATGGTCTTCCTGATTCGTCACCCATACTTCGTATGCGTGGGCCTGGCCGATCCACGTGACTCCTACTACCAAGGCTAGCCCGGTTATCCATGGGACCAGCTTGACGACCCGTCTCCTCATTCCCTCTCCTCTCATTGTTCTTACCGACCTTCCCAACCTACTTCGGCACTCCCTTGATCCGATGATTATGCGGCGCACTCGCCCGGCCCGGTCTGGACGGAAAACGCCTCTTCAGAATTATAGTCGAGATAGTGATCCGGCGCCTCAGAGGCCGGCGGCAGGTCTGTAAAGGGCGCCAAGACTATCTTCACTGCCTCCAACCCATAGCGATCCAGAAAGTCGTTGAACGATTCACCATCCTGTCGCTCTTTCTGATACAGACGGAGGACCGCCTCCACCGCGCCTGGGATATTCTTTGCCGGGATCCGTACCACCGGCTTGCCGTATTGCGCCTGACCTGGCCCCAACCTCGCACCCAGCAACATCTCGTAGGTCGGCACCTGTTGGCCGTTGAACTTTTTGGCGCCGCCATAAAACCCGATATTCGCAAGGTGGTGCTGGCCACAAGAGTTTGGGCAGGCAGAAATCTTCATCCGGATCCCCGCCTCATCCGCCAGATCCCTCAGTTCATCATCGAAGAGGGCTCCCAGGGCAGCCGCCAAGCCGCGAGAGGAGGTGATTCCGAGCTGGCAGGTATCAGCGCCTGGACAAGCGGTGACGTCTGCCAGCCGTTCAGCCGACGGGGCAGCCAGGCCGACAGCGTGGAGCAACCGATAGAGCGCAGGGAGGCGCTCGGAGGGAATCCACCTGAGGGCGAAGTTCTGCTGGTTCGTACTGCGGATCGTGCCATCTCCGAACTCACGTGCCGCAAAGGCAAGGGTTCGAAGCTGCACCGACGTGACGTCCCCCAACTCGAGACGGACATGAACCATCATGTACCCGGCCTGCTTTTGCGGAAGCTGATTGGTGTCCCGCCACCGCCGGTAAGCGGGATCGTCCGGCTCTATGATGGGACCCTCCAAAACGGGCGGTACACGATGAGGTGGGACCTCCTCCCAACTAACAAGAGAGGGGAACTGTCCGGCCATTGTTGACTCGAGGCCGGTCCGCTCCTGGAACACCAGTAATCGAAACCGCTCGATCCCCAGCTTGTTCAGCAAGAACTTCATTCTGGCCTTGTGCCGATCGTCACGGTTACCAAGGCGATCGAACACGCGCACGACGGCGGCCACTGTCGGCAAGAGCCGATCCGCCGGCGTGAACTCCTCGAGCAACTCCGCGAGGCGTGGCGTGGGGCCTAGGCCGCCGCCGACATAAAGCTGAAAGCCCCGCTCCTCCTTTCCTGCCGTAGATCGGATCGCGGCAAGGGCCCCGATATCATGGATGGGGGTGAGACCTAGGTCGTCAGGGCAGCCGGAGAACGCGATTTTAAACTTCCTGGGCAGGTTCTGGTTCATCGGATTGCGCAGGAGAAATCGCGTAATCGTCGCGGCATACGGCGTGACATCGAACAGTTCTTGAGGACAGACCCCGGCGCAGTGCCCAACCGTGACGGTGCGAACAGTGTTCCCGCAGGCCTCTCGGGTCGTCAGCCCGACCGAGGCCAGGTTCCTCATCAGCCCTGTCGCCTGCTCGAGCTTGATGAAGTGGAACTGGATGTTCTGGCGGGTAGTCACGTGACCTACCCCCTTCGGGGCCTTCGCCGCCAGCTCGGCGAGCAGCTCCAGTTGATCCGCGCTGAGACCGCCCCACGGGATCTTGATCCGGAACATCTGTTCCCCTTCCTGCCGCTGCCCATAGATCCCGTTCTGCAGGCGGAACCGCTTGAACTCATCGGGTGAGATCTCCCCATTCCAGAACCTTTGGACGAACTGATCGAAGGTGTCGATCTCCTCCTCGCTAGCCCAGGACGGCATATTGGCGCTGAGAGGCTGCTCGGCCCTCCCTCGTTCGTTCGCATCATTCATTATTGCCCTCCCCGTAACTACAAGGTGTTTAGGCTGTAGGCTGAAGGCTGTTAGTCGTTACGCATGGACCGAATCAAGGCGCCCAGAACCTTTTCGGTCTCCATCACTATTCGCGTCGCATTCGGCAAACGCCTGGCTTATCTGTGCGCGTTCCTACAGTCTAAAAGCCTACAGTCTATCTACCTGAGTCGTTACTACCGCTCGTCAGCTACCGGGAGATACGCTCACGCAGACAGATCATCCTGGGTCACGGCCGGCTTTTTTTGATGCATGAGCCCGGGACCACCATCAGGGGCATCGACAGCCAAGGCAGCCGCCGGGATCTCCGCCCCCCTCGTGAAGAAGCCGTAGAGTAAAAAGAGATCGACCAGGACAACGCTCAGCCAGACGCTGTATGCACGTGGGCTCGC
>JANGEZ010000084.1:0-3631 GCA_031838355.1 Candidatus Methylomirabilis sp. bin48
GAGCCCATCTCACCGACAAGGGGTATGCCGATCTTGCCGATGCCTGCCACCTCACCTGCGTCCTGCCCGATGTGAGGATTACCCGGTCGTTCTACTGCCCCGGCCAGGATGAAGTCGTCCGCTTCGTGGATCATGGCGATGATTCGCCCGCCCATCCGCCCAGCCGCACCACAGACAATGGTCCGTATCATCGAGAGCCACCGAACAAGGCTGAAGGCTGAAGGCTGAAGGCTGAAGGAATACTCATGAGATCAGACCGTAGGCCCGCATTGCGGCTTTGAGCTTGGTGAAGTTCATCTCGCTCATCGGCCAGAGCGGCAGGCGAAGCTCTCCGCTGACCATCCCCAGAAGCGCCATGGCAGTCTTGACCGGGATCGGATTGGTCTCGCAGAACATCGCCTGGCAGAGCGGGAAGAGTTTGAGGTGGATCTCCCTGGCGCGATTCCAGTCACCGTTTAAGAAAGCGCGAACGAGGTCAGACACATCACGTGGCACGATGTTCGCGACCACCGAGATCACGCCTCGTCCCCCCACAGCCAAGAGCGGCAGTGTCAGGGTATCATCCCCGGAAAGGAACGAGAGCTTATCCCCGCACAGGATGATGTCATGGGTCATCTGTTCCAGATTGCCTGTCGCCTCCTTCATGCCAACGATGTATGGATGATCTGCCAGCGCCGCCAGCGTCTCCGGCAGCATGTTGACCCCCGTCCGCCCAGGGATGTTGTAGAGAATCAACGGCAAATCCGCTGCATCGGCAACGGCACGGCAGTGAGCGATGAGACCCGCCTGGGTCGGCTTGTTGTAGTACGGGAGAACCAGGAGGGCGCCATCGGCCCCGGCCTGCTTGGCATAGCGGGTCAGATCGATCGCCTCGGTCGTACTGTTCGAGCCGGTCCCGGCGACGACCGCGATGCGTCCATTCGCCGCCTCAACCGTCAACTCGATTATCCGCCTGTGTTCGTCATGGGTGAGCGTAGGAGACTCGCCTGTTGTTCCGCAAGGAACCAGGACATCGGTGCCGTTCTTAATCTGAAACTCTACCAATTCACGGAGGGTCGGCTCATCAACCCGTCCGTCTTTGAATGGGGTCACCAATGCCACCATCGAGCCCTGAAACATTCTCTTCATGCGACCTCTCGTCAGTGCAGTGTCAAGTTTCGAGTTGTAAGTTGTGGTAGCTCCTTAGGCGTTTAGACTGAAGGCTGAAGGGTGTTGACCACGCACTACTTACCCCTAAAAGCCTTCAGTCTTCAGTCTATCTACCTTGTAGTTACAGAGCATCTGCCATCAGTTCGCCCTGGTAGATCAGCCGGACCTCCCCCTCGAAAAAGACCTCGTGAAATTCCGGCCCATTCCCAGCAAACGACACAGTGAGCGTCTCGCCACTCCTCACCCTGACCTCCACCGGAGAAGAGACCAGCCCCAATGCGGCCGCAACCAGCGCCGCGGCAACGGTCCCCGTGCCACAGGCCAGCGTCTCGTCCTCGACGCCGCGTTCATAGGTCCGAATGGCCAGCGTGCACCCGTCAAGGACCGTGACAAAATCGACATTGGTTCCCGCCGGCTGAAAGACCGGATGGAACCTGATCTCGCGGCCCAGGGTTCGGACCGGAATCGCTTCCAGGTCCGAGCACACGAGGACGGCGTGAGGAACCCCTGTATTGATGCTGTGGATCTGGCGCACGACGCCATCCACCTCGACCGATTGGTGAAGGCGGATCTGTTGTGGCCGACCCATCTGGAGCTTGACCTTGGAACCAACCACCTGGGCCCGGATGATCCCGGCCAACGTGTCAAAGGTCATGTGTGGTCCGGCGATCCCCAGCATCTCGGCGAACCTGGCAACGCAGCGGGCGCCGTTACCGCACATCTCAGCCTCGCTGCCGTCGGCATTCAAGATCCGCATTCGGAAATCCGCCTTCGACGACGATTCGACCAGGATCAGGCCATCGGCTCCCACCGATATCCGCCTCCGGCAGATCCGCTCGGCCAGCGTCCTGGGCTCGATAGCGAGTCGGCCATCGCGGTTATCGATCATGATAAAATCGTTCCCGCTCCCACTCATCTTCACAAAGATCAGCTTATCCATCTATAAAACCAGGGTATAGGGTTTAGGGTAAGGGATGGTCACAGCTCCGGCGGTACCCGCTCGCCTCGGATCAAATCCTCATAGCTCTCCCGTTCGCGGATCGTAAAGTAGCGATCCCCTTTCACCATAATCTCCGGGGATCGGGGTCGGCTATTGTAGTTGGATGACATCGTATAGCCATAGGCGCCCGCGCTCATCACGACCAACAGTTCCCCTGGCTCCGGGGCCGGCATAGACCGGTCCTTAGCCAGAAAATCTCCCGACTCGCATACGGGACCCACCACATCGGCCACCACCGTCGCTCTCCCCTTTTCTTGCCGCGCTGGCAGGATGGAATGGAATGAGCCGTAGAGACTGGGACGAATCAGATCGTTCATCCCGGCATCCACCACGATGAAGTGTTTGGCAGGCGTGCGCTTGTCGTAGAGCACCTTCGTCACCAGGACCCCCGCATTCCCAACAATCACCCGTCCGGGCTCCAGCACGATGGTGCAGCCCAGATCCTTGATGACCGCAATCATGGCTTCCGCGAAGACCCGTGGCACAGGTGGATTTTCATCCTTATAGGTGATCCCGAGCCCGCCACCGACATCCAGGTACTTGATCGCGAAGCCATGATCCCGGAGCTTGGCGATCAGTCCCGCAACCTTGACCAGGCTGTCCACAAAGGGCGCGATCTCGGTGATCTGGGACCCGATATGCTGATGGACCCCAACGACATCGATGTGGCGCAGTTCCTTGGCAACCTGATACTCCTCCATGGCCAAGGAGATATCGATGCCGAACTTACTCTTCTTCAGCCCGGTCGAAATATACGGATGCGTTTTAGGATCGACGTCCGGGTTGATCCGCAACGCCACCCTCGCCTTCGTCCCCATGGCTCCAGCCACGTCGTTCAACAGGCGGAGTTCCTGTGGGGATTCCACGTTAAACATCAGGATATCGGACTTCAGGGCGAACCCCATCTCCTCGCGGGTCTTGCCTACTCCCGCAAAGACGATCCGGCTCGGCGGAATGCCGGCCCGCAAGGCACGATACAACTCCCCGCCCGATACGACATCAGCTCCACCTCCGAGGTCGGCGAAGAGCTTCAAGGTCGCGACGTTGGAGTTCGCCTTCATCGCAAAGCAGACCAGGTGGGGGATGTCGGCGAACGCCTGGTCAAAGACCTGGAAGTGGTGCGCGAGTGTCGCGTGGCTATACAGATAGAACGGGGTGCCAACCTCCTCGGCTATCCGCTCGATCGACACCTCTTCGCACATAAGATGATCATCGCGATACTGGAAATGATGCATGCAGCACTCTCCTCGTGAGTAGTTGTGCATCGAATTTTGGCACAGGGGGCGCGAGGAGTCAAAAGGAAAGTGGGGAGTAGAGGTCAGGTAGAGAGGCTGAAGGTTGATAGACTGAAGGTTGAAGGCTATACGATCGCTGCGTTGCCCCTAACAGCCTTCAGCCTAAACGGCTAAGTAGTTACGGACACACGTAGAGCGTACAAGGAGCGATCCACTCTCAACGACGCTCCCGGCTCAATCTGAGCGA